>JAYUGX010000048.1:0-12442 GCA_043738215.1 Lacunisphaera sp. | reverse complement strand
GGCCTGCCGCAGCGCCGCGCAGACCATCGGCATGGTCTTCACCGAGGAGCCCGGCGAGGCCGCCTTCTACGGCCCGAAGATCGACTTCATGGTCAAGGACGTCATCGGCCGCGAGTGGCAGCTCGGCACCGTGCAGGTGGACTACAACCTCCCCGTGCGCTTCGACCTCACCTACATCGGCGCCGACAACACCTCGCACCGCCCCGTGATGATCCACCGCGCGCCCTTCGGCTCGATGGAGCGCTTCTGCGGCGTGCTCATCGAACACTTCGGCGGCGACTTCCCGCTCTGGCTCGCGCCCGAGCAGATCCGGCTCGTGCCCATCAGCGACAAGAATCTCGACCACGCCAGGGCCGCGCTCGACCAGCTCCTCGGGGCCGGCCTCCGCGCGTCGGTCGACACGCATTCCGACAAGCTCGGCGCCAAGATCCGCCGCGCCGAGCTCGAGAAGATTCCCTACGTGCTGGTGCTCGGGGCCAAGGAAGCCGAGACGCAGAGCGCCTCGCTCCGTTCCCGCGCCAAGGGAGACGAAGGCGTGCACAAGATCGCGGATCTGCTTGGCCGCTTCACGCTCGAAACCGCCACCCGCGCGCTGCCGGAGAAAAAAGCTGCAAGTGCCAAGCCATAAGCTTTAAGCCCGGCAACAGACCCGCGCAGGCCATGCATAGCTCACAGCTTAAAGCGTTTTGCTTACCGCTATGAGCGCCTGGCGCGAAGAATTGGATGCCATCGTGGGCGCGCGGGCGCACGGCCAGCTGGAGGAAATACTGCCGCGGCTGAATTCACTCGATGAGCGCCATCCCAACATCGCGGAGATCAACTACCAGCTCGCGTGGACCTGCGACGTGCTCGACCGCGCAAAGGACGCCCTGCCCTACTATGAAAAGGCCGTCGCCCTCGGCCTGCCACCCAACGAGCTCTCCGGCGCCCTGCTCGGCCTCGGCTCCACCTTGCGCAACCTGGGAAAGCTCGAACGCTCCGCCGAGGTGCTCCGTTCCGGCAAAACCCAGTTCCCGGAGAACAGTGAATTCGACATCTTTCTGGCGCTGACTCTCCACCAGCAGGGGAAGCATGCCGAGGCCATGCAGCTGGTGCTCAACACGCTTTGCGACACAACCGGCGATCCCGGGCTGACCGCCTACCAGCGCGCCATCCGCCACGCGGCGTCAAAACTGTAATTTTTGGAAAACCTTCCTGTCCCAAGAATTGCCCGTGGCATATTTCACTAATGAACGAAGCGTTCATCAATGGTATTGAATTACGCCACGCGAGTTATAACCATTCAGCCGTCAGAACCTGATACTGTTCTCGATTACCCCACCATGAAATCAAGCAACCGACTCACCCAGTCGCTGCGCCGCCTGATATTGGCGCAGCTTTGTTCAGCTTTGTTCGTTCCGTTCTCCCTCGCGCAAACCGCTTCGGCTCCCGCCGTGGATGCCGCCGCGCTCGCCAAGTATGACAAAAACAAGGACGGCAAACTTGATGCCGGTGAAACCGCCGCAATGCAGGCCGACCAGGCCCGCGCCGCCGGCGCCGTGACAACGTCAACCGGGAGCGACAGCACCGACAAGGATGTCGTGGTGCTCTCGCCCTTCGAGGTCGTGGCCAACAACAAGGGCTACTACAGCGCGAACACGATGTCCGGCACGCGCTTCAACTCGAAGATCGAGGACCTGGCGTCAGCCATCACCATCGTCACGAAGGAACAGATGAGCGACTTTGCGATGCTCGATATCAACGACGTCTTCCTCTACGCCGCGGGCACCGAGGGCACCGGCACCTACACGGACTTCGTCGTGGACCGCAACGGCAGCATTTCGGACAACGTGCAGCTCAACCCCACCCAGGCCAATCGCGTCCGCGGCATCGCCCCGGCCAACGTTTCCCTGGGCAACATCGAGACCATGGGGCGGGTGCCGGTCGACCCGATCGCCATCGACTCCATCGAAATCAGCCGCGGCCCCAATGCCAACGTCTTCGGCCTCGGCAATCCCTCCGGCACGGTCAACCAGGTGCCGGCTGCCGCCAATCTGCGGCGTAATCGCGCCCAGGTGTCCTTCCGCCTCGACAGCTATAACGGTCGTCGCGAGACCCTCGACGTGAACCGCGTCCTCATCAAGGACAAGCTGGCGATCCGCTTCAGCCAGGTTTTCCAGCACGATGGCTTTATCCGCAAGCCCTCCGGCGTCGATACGGAACGCTACAACGGCATGATCAAATATCAGCCCTTCAAGAACACCACGATCACCGGATCCTACTCCTACTACAAGATGTATGGCAACCGGCCCAATGCCCTGCCGCCGCGTGATAACATTTCCTACTGGATTGCCTCGGGCCGACCGACCTGGGATCCGATAACCCAGCAAATCCATATCAACGGCGTGACCGTCGCGACGGTCACGGCCGCCACCTACAATGGGCCGGATTACTTCAGCGCCACCCTGCTGGGCGCCACCCACAACCAAATGTTCATCGATAACACCGGGCTCGCCTACTGGTCGGCGCCCCAGGGCACCTCCAATACCGCCATCCTGCCGGGAGCGACCTCGGCCGGCCCGACCTCCGGCGGCCTGGCCGCCCGCTACCTGCTGACGACGGGCGCCCCGGGCGCCACCGGCACCGCGGCCAAACCCTCCGCCCAGCCATTGTTCTCCACCACGCCGACGATCAACGACTCGAAAATCTACGACTGGTCCTCGATCAATCTCTCCTCGGTCAACAAGATCATGGACCGGACGCTGACCGGCAACGTGCAGATCGACCAGGTGTTCTTCCACACGCCGTTCCAGACCCTGGTCGCCCAGGCGGCGTTCATGCGGGAGGACGCGCAGCGCTATCAACGCAACCTGATCGGCATCGCCAACGACCTCGGCCAGTCCGGCCAGGTCGGCATCGACATCAACGAGCGTCGGCTCGACGGCTCGGTCAATCCGTTTTTCCTCCGTCCCTTCATTGGAACGGACAAACCCCGGACCACCCGGCAACCAGCCAAGTGGGACACCACCCGCGCCCAAGTCGCCTACCAGGTTGATTTCGGCGAAAGCAAGTCGGACTGGATGAAATGGCTCGGCGCCCACACGATCACCGGCTACACCGAATACAAATACCGCGTCAACCGCCGCTACTCTTTCCGCGATGCGATAGCGTCCAACAGCCCGTGGATCCCCACCGGTGTTTATCGTGGCAACCAGTCCCAGGTCGCCGGGACCCCTCCGCTCATTGCGATCACCCAGGGCTTTTACCGCTACTACCTCAGTGACAACCAGGGAACCAGGATCGACTACGCGCCCCATAATTTCAACTACGGCACCTACGACTTTGTGTGGGGCAACACCGCGACGGGCGTCATCAACCACGAACAGACCATGCTCGGCGAGGTCGGTTCGACGGACAGCACCGGCGGCACCAGCAACACCAAGACTGTCCTGAAGACCAAGGGCGCGGTGATTCAGAGCCACTTGTTCTCCGACCGGCTCGTCACCACCTTCGGTATGCGCAAAGATGATGTTTATAGCCTTTTTGGCGGCACGCCTTTCCTCCTGCCCAATGGCAAGGATATCGACTATGCCTCGACGGATGCGTGGGAGAACCGGGCCTGGCGCACCAACACCGGCCGCACCACCAATGTGCAGTTTGTCGCCCGCCCTTTCCGCGACGCCAAGTTCCTCAATCGCGGGAACGGCAACTTTTTCACCGGATTGCTCAACGGGCTGTCGGTGAATTACAACAAGTCCGACAGCTTCCTGCCCCAGTCCCCCGCCCAGGACCTCTTTCTGCGTCCGCTGCCCAACTCGACCGGCTCGGACAAAAGCTGGGGCATCGGCCTGAACATGTTTGATGGCAAGCTCTACGTCCGCGCCACCCGCTACCACAACGTCCAGAAGGATGCCCGCAACGGCGACGCCAACACCATTTCCCAGCGCGTCATCCGCACCGACCTGCCCCTCTTCAGCACCACTCCGGCCCGGTTCGTGCTCCAGACCGTGGCGGGCGCGCTCACCGCGACCACCGGGCCCAATAACAACCAGTTTGGCTGGATCCGGGCAACGAACCCGGGCTTCACTGACCAGCAGGTGCAGGACGAGCTCGCCCGGCAGATGGGCCTCTCCACCGCCCTGCAGGCCGCCCTCATCAATCCCAATCCGCCCATTGCCGCGACCAATGACATCATCGCCAAGGGCACGGAAATTGAGATCAACTTCAATCCGACCAAATACTGGACGGTCTCGGCCTCGGTCACGGAGCAGCAGGCCATCACGGCCAATGTGTCACAAGCCTTGGCCCAGTGGATTGCTCTCCGCATGCCCATCTGGACAACGCTCGTCGACACGGCCGCCGCCACCAATTGGACCGCGGCCCAGCTGGCTGCCGAGCCCCAGCATCTCTGGTGGGACCACAACTACGGCGGTTCGCAGACCGCGCATCAAAATTTCGATGCGTTCGTGGGTGCGCCTTACAACGTCATCCTGCAACTCGAGGGCAAGTCAAACCCCGAGGTCCGCAAGTATAACGCCCGGGTGAGCACCAACCTCCAGCTGGCGGGCATCACGGACCGGCCCATGCTGAAGAAGTTCAACATCGGCGGCGCCATCCGCTGGGAGGACAAGGGCGCGATCGGATACTTCGGCGCGCAATCCCTGCCGGCCGTGGTCACCTCGCTGGATACCAAGCGGCCGATCTACGACAAGGCCCACTATTATTTTGACGCCTTCGTCACCTATAAGACGAAGCTTTGGAACGACAAGGTCGCCACCACGTTCCAGCTCAATGTAAGAAACCTCACGGAAGACGGCCGGCTCCAGCCCATCGGCGCCTTCCCGGATGGCACACCCCATACCTACCGTATCGTCGATCCGCGACAGATCTTCTTCACCGCGACCTTCGAGTTGTAACCCACCGCCCGATTTTGTCGCCGCCGCCGCCCCGCCGGGTGGCGGCGATTTTATTTTCCGCCCCTCAGTCCGCCGGTGCCGATTAATGTCGCCGGCTTTCCGCCCCGCTCCTTATTAATCCCGTCATGCCCCGACGCCCTGGCCAACCGCAACCGGCGGCCGCCCCCACTGCCGCGGATGCGGTGCCCTGGCCCGCCGGCTGGGCCTGCGCGGTGGTTTTTTTCGCCACGTTGCTGGTTTATCTACCCGCCCTGTCCGGCGGGTTTATCTGGGACGACACCGGCCATGTGACCCGGCCGGAACTGCGCTCCCTGGCAGGTTTGTTTCGCATCTGGTTCGAGATCGGCGCCACCCAGCAATACTACCCATTGCTCCACTCGGCGTTCTGGCTGGAGCATCACATCTGGGGCGACTCAGCCCTCGGTTATCATCTGCTCAACGTCCTGCTCCACGCCACGGCGGCGTGCCTGTTCGGCGGCTTGCTGCGCCGGTTGGCGGTGCCGGGCGCCTGGTTGGCCGCGCTGCTGTTTGCGCTGCACCCGGTGTGTGTCGAATCCGTGGCCTGGATTGCCGAGCAGAAAAACACCCTCTCGACGGTGCTCTATCTCTGCGCGGCCCTGGCTTATCTGCGCTATGACGCTCAGCGCCTGCCCTCCCGCTACGCACTGGCAACCGGCTTGTTTCTGCTCGCCCTGCTGACCAAGACGGTCACCGCCACGCTTCCGGCCGCCCTGCTGGTCATCTTCTGGTGGCGGCGCGGCGGCTTCGGCTGGCGTGATGTGCTGCCGCTGCTGCCGTGGTTTGTGCTCGGGGCGGCGGCCGGCCTGCTCACGGCGCATTTCGAGCGCGAACTGATCGGCGCCCAAGGTGCGGATTTTGCCCTGAGCGTCGTGCAGCGGTGCCTGCTGGCCGGGCGAGTCTTCTGGTTTTACCTCGGCAAGCTGGTCTGGCCCGCCGATCTCATCTTCATCTATCCGCGATGGACGGTGAATGTCTCCGCGTGGTGGCAATGGCTGTTCCTGCTGGGCGCTCTAACCCTGCTGGCCGGACTGATCTGGTGGACGCGTCGTTCACGCGGCCCGCTGGCGGCGGCACTGTTGTTCGGCGGCACCCTCTTTCCCGTGCTCGGCTTCGTCAACGTCTACCCGTTTGTATTCTCCTTTGTGGCCGACCATTTTCAGTATCTGGCCAACCTGGCTGTCTTTGCACTCGCCGCAGCCGGACTGACCGCGGTGCGCCTGCCCCGCTGGGCACGTCTCGCGGCCGCCACGGTGCTGCTGGCCGTTCTGGGCGGACTCACCTGGCGGCAATGCGGGATGTATCGCGACGTCTTCACTCTCTTCCAGACGACCCTGGACCGGAACCCGGCCTGCTGGCTGGCCCATAACAACCTTGCCGTGGCCCTCACTGAGGCCGGCCGCGTGGAGGAAGCCATTCCCCATCTTGAGCAGGTGTTGAAGCTCCGGCCCGGCGATGCCACGGCGGAGTGCAATCTCGGCGACGACCTGACCCGTACCGGCCGGCCGGAGGAGGCCATTCTCCACCTTGAGCGGGCCCTGCAACTCCAGCCCGGTTATGCCGAGGCGCACAACAATCTCGGCAGCGCGCTCATGGCCGCGGGCCGCCCGGCCGAGGGCATCGCCCAGTTTGAGCAGGCGCTGCGGACCCGGCCCGACTACGCCGTGGCGGAGCGCAACCTGGGCCTCGCGCTGGCCGGTGCCGGTAGCACCGGGGAGGCGCTCCCGCATTTTGTGCGGGCGGTGAAACTCAAGCCCGACTATGCCGAGGCGGAACTGGACTGGGCCATCGCCCTGCTGCTCACGAACCGTTTTCCCGAGGCGGTGCCGCACTTTGAAAAGTCCATCGCCCTCGCGCCCAACTCCACCGGTTCACGCAACACCTACGGTCGCGCCCTCATGCAGCGTGGCCAGTTCAACGAGGCCATCGGGCAGTTCGAGGCGGCGCTCCGGCTCAATCCGGACTTCGCTGACGCGCACCTGAATCTCGCCCTGGTGTTGCGCCAGCTCGGCCGGACCCGTGAGGCTGCCCGACACTACCAGGAAGCGCTCCGCCTAAATCCCAACCTCGCCACCCGTCCCTAGACGTTCGCGTCCCGTGTCCATTGCCCGTTCACCAGCCGCAGCAAGCCGAGCGGGTTCGCGTTTTGCAACTCGGGCGGGAGCAGGTCGTCGGAAAATCCCTGGTAGCAGACGAGCCGAGCCCAGCGGTTGAGCGCGCGGGTGCCGACCGAGGTGCTGCGTCCGCCGTCGCTCGTCGCCGGATAGGGCCCGCCGTGCACGATGGCGGGGCTGACCTCCAAGCCGGTCGGATAACCGTTGAGAATCACGCGGCCGGCCTTCGCCGCCAGGATCGCGACCAGCTCGCCCTGCTCCTTCGCCTCCGCGGCCCCGGCGTGCAGGGTGGCCGTCAGGTTGCCCCCGAGGTCCTGGGCGAGGGCCAGCATCTCGGCGCGGTCCTTGCACCACACCACCAGCGAGCTCGGGCCGAAGATCTCCTCCGCGAGCGCGTGGTTGCTCAGGAAATCCAGCGCATCCGTCTCGAACCACACCGGCGCCGCGCTGCACATGGAGACCGCATTGCCCTGCGCCAGGACCTTCACCCCGGGCTGGTGGGCGCGCGCCGTCGTGTTGGTCACAAAATTCTTCCGGATTCCGGGCGTCAGCATCACCCCTTCCTGCGTCGCGGCCAGCCGGGCTGCGAGGTCCCTGACGAACTGCCGGGCCGCGGGGGATTTTTGCAGCACGATCACCCCGGGATTGGTGCAGAACTGGCCGACGCCGACCATCGATGAGGCATACAGCCCCTCGACCAAGGCGGCCGGCCGATCGGTGATGGCCCCGGGCAGGATGAACAGCGGGTTGATGCTGCCCATCTCGGCATAGACTGGAATCGGCTCGGGCCGGGCTGCGGCAAGGTCGGTCAGCGTCCGGCCGCCCTTGAGCGAGCCGGTGAAGCCCACCGCCTTGACCAGCGGGTGCTTCACCAGCGCCTGGCCCACCTCGAAGCCGGCGTCGAACAGGAGCGAGAACGTGCCCTCGGGCAACCCGCAATCCCGGACGGCATGCAGGATCAGGCGCCCCACCAGTTCGCCGGTGCCGGGATGCGCCGGGTGCGCCTTCACTATCACCGGGCAGCCGGCGGCAAACGCCGACGCCGTGTCGCCGCCCGCCGCCGAATAGGCGAAGGGAAAGTTGCTGGAGCCGAACACCACCACCGGGCCGAGCGGCCGCAGCATGGAACGGTGATCGGGTTTCGGCAGCGGCTGGCGGTCGGGCAGCGCCGTCTCAATCCTCGCATCGAGCCAGTCGCCGCGCCCCGCCGCCTCACCGTAGAGCCGCAATTGCCCCGCCGTGCGGGCGACCTCGGCCTTGAGCCGGGCCTCGGGCAGTCCGGTTTCCAACATGGCCCGGGCCACGAGGTCCGCCGCCTTGGCCTCGAGGTTGTCGGCAATCGTCCGGAGAAATTTGTTGCGCTGCGCCCCGGGCAGCTTCGCCCAGGCGGGTGCGGCCGCCGTGGCCAGTTCCACGGCGCGCGCGACATCCTCGATCGTGGCCGAGGTGAACGACGGCTCAATCTGCGCCCCGTGCGCCGGGTCGAAGGCCTTGAACGAGGCGCCACCGAGTCCGCTGGAGCCGAAGCCAATGAGTGAGCCGCCGTCGGGTTTCATCATCATACCATTAGGTCATCGCGAACGCGGCGCAAGCCGGGTGTGGCGATCCCGCCAAGTCAAAGCGCCTCACAGCTTCGGGTGTTCTTTCCGCGCCTTGGCCAGCACCGCCCGGGCCAGCTCCAGGTCGGCGCCGGCCAGCGGCAGCCGCGGAGGCCGGACATGCGGCGTGCCATGGCCGACCTCGGCCTGCACCCACTTGATGAACTGGACGAACTTGGGCACGGTATCGAGTCGCAGCAGCGGCAGGAACCACGAATAGAGCGCGGCGGCGCGCGCCTTGTCGCCCCGGCTGGCGAAGTCGAACAGGCTGACCGATTCCTCCGGAAACGCGTTAACCAGTCCGGCCACCCAGCCGACCGCCCCGGCATAGACGCCCTCGACGATCGCGTCGTCCATGCCCACGAGAATGTCCAGCCGGCGGCCGGTGACCGCCTTGATGGCCGTGACGCGGCGCACATCGCCGCTGGATTCCTTCACGGCGTGCAGGTTGGGGTGCTCAGTGGCCAGCTCGGCGATCTGCTCCGGCAGGAAGTCCGTTTTGTAGGCCACGGGGTTGTTGTAGAGCATGCACGAAAGCTTGGTCGCCCCGATGACCGCGCTCACGTGCGCCTTCATCTCGCGCCAATCGGAGGTGTAGACATAGGGCGGCAGCACCATGAGGCCCTTGCACCCGGCCTGCTCCGCGGCCTTGGCCAGCGCCACGGCCTCGACCGTGCTGAGCGAGGCGACGCCGAGCGATACGGGCGCGCGCTTGCCCACCGCGGTTACGCAAGTGCGGATGATGGCAATCTTCTCGTCGAAACTGAGCGTGGCGGCCTCGCCCAGCGAGCCGCAGGCCACAATGCCGCTGCATCCGCTGTCGATCATCCACGCGCAATGCGCGGCGAGCGCGGCATGGTCGACGGAGAGGTCGGCCTTGAGATTCGTCGTGATGGCGGGGATGACACCTTTCCAGTTCATGGGGAAATAATTTAGAGGACGGTCATGAATATCGATTCGGATTAAGCAACCTCAGGTCGACCGACGCTTTGCGACCAGCCAGGATCTCCGCGACCAGCAGACCCGTGATGGGCGCCATGGTCAATCCGAGCATGGCATGGCCGCAGGCGGCAGTGAGATTGCCATAGTGATTGAAGCGGCCGATGTAGGGCAGTCCGTCCGGCGAGACCGGACGGAAGCCCGCCCACGGCTTGATGCCGGCAAATTCGGCCTCGGTGAACTCGGGAAAGTAATATGGCACCGACTCGATGATCTGGCGCACGCGCTCGGGCCGGATGTCGTTGTTGATGCCGCTCAATTCCATCGTGCCGCCAAAGCGCAGGCTGTCGCCCATCGGCGTGACCGCGATGCGCCGCTCGGTGAAGATGAGCGAGCGGGTGAGTTTGAACCGCGGCTTGGGCAGGGTGAGACTGTAGCCCTTGCCCGCCTGCATCGGCAGCCGCAGGCCCAGGCCGGCGAGCATGGCGGGTGACCACGAGCCGCCCGCGAGCACAAATTCGTCGGCGATGAGATCGCCCGCCGTCGTTTGCACGGCGGCCAGGCGCCCGCCGGTCGCGCGCCAGCCAAATATGGTGGTGTTCCACTGGAAGCGCACCCCCATCTCCTTCAGCAGCGCGGTGAGCGCGTTCAGGAAGCGCCACGGCGTGAGGTGGGCGTCGATGGGGAAAAAAACAGAGCCAGCGACGTCCAGCCGCGTGCCGGGCTCGAGCTCGGCCGTCTGCCGCGCATCGAGCACGCGGGCCTCGATACCGAGGAGGTTGGCGATGCGCGCGAGGCCGTGCGCCTCGTGGTCGAGTCCCTCCTGCGTCTTGCACAAGTTGAGCAAGCCGTGCTTCTGCAGCTCAAACGTGTCGCCAGTGATGTCGTCGAGTTCCTCAAATAACCGGCGGCTGTTTAGGCACAGGTCGCGGAGGATGGGGGCGGCCCGGTCCACATGCCGGTGGCTGCAGGCGCGCCAGAAAAGCCAGCCCCAGCGCATCAGGTCGGTGTCGAGCCGCGGCTTGATGTAGAACGGGCTGCGCGGGTTCATCATCCATTTGAGGCCCTGCCAGACCATGCCGGGTGAGGACAGCGGGATGACGTGGCTCGGCGAGATGAAGCCCGCGCTGCCGAGTGCGCAATGGTCGCGATCCTCCCCGTTGCGCTCGACCAGGGTCACTTGATAGCCCTCGCGGGCCAGATAATACGCGCAGCAGAGGCCGACAATGCCCCCGCCACAGATGATGACCGACTTGGACTGGCGCATTGCTCAGCTTATGCCCCAGCCGAAGGGATCGTTCGGATCCACGATCAACGTCGCCTCCGCGGTGACATACGCCGTGCCGGTGATGCTCGGGACGATCTTGTCGCCCGCCTTGCGGTATTTCCCGCGGAACACGCTGCCGAGGATGCCTTCCTGCACCCACTCCGCCCCGGGCTGCAATTTGCCGTCGGCGGCGAGGCAGGCGAGCTTGGCGCTGGTGCCCGTGCCGCACGGCGAGCGGTCGTAGGCTTTGCCGGGGCAGAGGACGAAATTGCGGCTGTTCGCGCCGGCCTTCTTTGCGGGTCCGAACAGCTCGACATGGTCCACCTCGGGAAAACCCGAGTCGCTTACCGCCTGCCGGATGCGCGCACAGTAGTCGGTGAGCTGCGCGAGGTTCGACCGCTCCAGCGTCTGGGCGTGCTTCTCGATCAGGCAAAACCAGTTTCCGCCCCAGGCCAGGTCACACATCACGTCGCCGACCCCCGGCAGATACAACTCAAGATCCTGGTGCTTGCGGTAGCTCGGCACGTTCTCGAAGGTGACCTCGCCGCTGGCCAGCAGCGTGACCGCGATCGGGCCGACCGGCGTGTCGAGTTTCACTGGGCCGGGCTTGATCCGGCCAAGATGGGCCAGGGCCACGATGAGGCCGATGGTTCCATGCCCGCACATGCCGAGATATCCCACGTTGTTGAAAAAGATGACGCCGAACTGGCAGCCCTTGTCGTGCGGCGTAACGAGCAGCGCGCCCACCACGGCCTCGGAGCCGCGCGGCTCGCCCACGATGGCCGTGCGGAACCGGTCGTGCTTTTCCTTGAACACCTTCACGCGGTCGCTGAGCGGACCGGAACCGAGGTCGGGCCCGCCCTCCAGCACGAGCCGGGTGGGCTCGCCCCCGGTGTGCGTATCGAGGATTTTGATGTGATGCGGCGCGGCCATGGGTGATGGGACTGCCGGCACAATCACTGCACCGGCCTCAAGTGAAAAGCAAAAAGCCAGCCTCCCTGCGGAGACTGGCTGGAATTTGGTCCGCTAATGGACGCCCTCAGACCGCGGCGTCGCCATGCTCGTCGGTGCGGATGCGGATGACATCCTCGAGCGGGGTGATGAAAATCTTGCCGTCGCCGATCTTGCCGGTCTTTGCCGCCTTGGTGATGGTCGTCACGACTTTCTCGACCAGGTCATCGGCGACGGCGATCTCGAGCTTCACCTTCGGAAGGAAATCGACGGTGTATTCGCTGCCGCGGTAGATCTCCGTGTGACCCTTCTGCCGGCCGAAACCCTTGACCTCGGTCACGGTCATGCCCTCGATCTCGATCGACGAGAGGGCTTCCTTAACCGCTTCGAGTTTGAATGGCTTGATGATGGCGGTGATGAGTTTCATGGGTAAAGCGAATGGAGGCAGTTTTCGGGAATTGCGCCGGTAGCGCAAGCTTACTGTGGCGGCACGACGGTCTGGATGTGCAGATCCTTGAGCTGCTTGGCCGTGACCGGGGTCGGGCTCTGCGCCATGAGGTCCTGCGCCTTTTGTGTCTTGGGAAAGGCGATGACGTCGCGGATGCTGGTGGTGCCGCAGAGCAGCGCGACCATCCGGTCGAGGCCGAACGCGATGCCGCC
>JAYUGX010000047.1:0-4941 GCA_043738215.1 Lacunisphaera sp. | reverse complement strand
TGGCCGACAACTGGCTGCGGCACGTGCGCGACGTGCAGGAGAAGCACGAGAAATGTCTGCATCTTTTGCCGGACGACACGGCGCGCAGCGCGCGGCTGTGCGAGCTGAACGTGGTCGAGCAGGTGGCCAACGTGACCTCGACGACCATCGTGCAGGACGCCTGGGCCCGCGGCCAGGAGCTGACTGTGCACGGCTGGATCTACGGCTTGAAGGACGGCCTGCTGCGCGACCTCCATGTGTCGGCGAGCAGCGGGGAGGAAGCGACGGCGTCCTACGCGGCGGCTATTGTCGAGCTGAACGGGAAATAAAAAAGCTCTCGGGGCAACCCGCGGGCTGAAATCTTTTCGCCCCTTTCCGGCTCACGCGCGGCCAAGGTAGGAGCCGTCGGCGGTGCTGACCTTGATCAACTCGCCTTCCTTGATGAAGAGCGGCACGGCGACGACCAGGCCGGTCTCGGTCTTGGCGGGTTTCTGGACGTTGCTGGCGGTGTCGCCCTTGATGCCCTCGGCGCTCTCGACGACCTTGAGGACAACGGAGGAGGGGATGTCGATGGTGACGGGGGCGTCGTTGATGAAAAGCACGTCGGCCTTGCCGTTCGCGACGAGGTAGTTCTTGGACTCACCGATCATGGCGGCGCCGATCTCGAAGGTTTCGAACGTCTCCGGGTCCATGAACGAGTAAGTATCGCGGTCGGCGTAGCTGAACTCGAGCGTGCGGCGGTCGGTCGGGAGGACCTCGATCGGGTCGGGCGAGTTGAAGCGCTGTTCGAGCGACTTGCCGTAGCGGAGATTGCGCATCTTCACCTGGACGAAAGCGCGCAGGTTGCCCGGCGTGCGGTGCTGCGTTTCCATGACGAGATGCGGTTCGCCGTTGAACTTGATGACTTGGCCTTTGCGGAGATCGTTGGCTGCGGGCATGACGGTGACAGGTGGAAGGTTTTAGTTACGTAAGGGGATAGGATTACCGGTGCCATTTCGGCGATGTCAACCACGTCCTCCAAGTAATCACGGTCAGCGAGTCCGGCGGGGTGGCGGATACGGGCCCGTTACCTCCAAGCTTGTCATTTCCAAGAGGTTTCCGACACTGCCGCGGCACTCCTATGAATTGGTATCTGCCGTGGAAAATCGGGAGTGATATCGGCGCCAGATATTATTAATGTGAATTTGCCAACCAAACTGAGAGGAAACTGGCTGACCGCACCGGTGGACGGAGGGTGGAGTTTGTGATTGCGGAGGACGCGGACGTGATCGTCGTCGGCGCCGGCCTTGCCGGTCTCGTCGCCACGGCCGAGCTCGTCGACGCTCGACGCCGGGTGATCGTCGTCGACCAGGAACCGGAAGCTTCGCTCGGCGGCCAGGGCTTCTGGTCGTTCGGCGGGCTTTTCTTCGTCGACTCCCCTGAGCAGCGGCGCCTGGGAATTCACGACTCGCGCGACCTCGCGTGGCAGGACTGGCTTGGCACTGCCGGCTTTGATCGCGTGGAGGACGAATGGCCGCGCCGCTGGGCGGAGGCTTATGTCGATTTCGCGGCCGGCGAGAAGCGGCCCTGGCTCCACGCGCAGGGGATGCGCTGGTTCCCGGTGGTCGGGTGGGCGGAGCGCGGCGGTTACCACGCCTCGGGGCCGGGCAACTCGGTGCCCCGGTTTCACGTCACCTGGGGCACCGGGCCGGGAGTGATCGCGCCGTTTGTGCGGCGGGTCCGCGAGGGGGTGAGCCGCGGGCTGGTGTCCCTGCGCTTTCGCCATCGCGTCAACGGCCTGAGCCTCTCGAACGGCGCCGTGGAGGGAGTGCAAGGCGAGGTGCTCGAGGCGAGCGCGTTGGCGCGCGGCGTGGCGAGCTCGCGCAACGTCGTCGGTTCGTTCGAGCTTCACGCGCCGGCGGTGATCGTCACGAGCGGGGGCATCGGCGCCAATCACGACCTCGTGCGCGCGAACTGGCCGGCGCGGCTTGGGGCCGCGCCGCGGCGCATGCTCGCTGGCGTGCCCGACCACGTCGACGGCCGGATGCTCGCGATCGCAGAGTCGGGCGGCGCGAAACTCATCAACCTGGACCGGATGTGGCACTATCCGGAGGGAATTGAAAACTACGCGCCGATCTGGAGCCGCCACGGCATCAGGATCCTGAGCGGGCCGTCGCCGCTCTGGCTCGACGCGCACGGCCGCCGCCTGCCCGTTCCGCTCTTCCCGGGCTTCGATACCTTCGGCGCGCTCAGCCACATCACCCGGGCCGGTCACGGGCATTCGTGGTTCTTGCTCAACCAGCGGATCAGTGGCAAGGAGTTCGCCCTCAGTGGCTCCGAGCAGAATCCCGATCTCACCAGCAAGAGCATCCTCCAGGTGCTCCGGCGCGCGCGGTCGAAGGGGATGGGACCGGTGCACGAGTTCCAGATGCGCGGCAGGGATTTCGTCACGCGGACGACGATAGGCGATCTTGCCCGCGCGATGAACGAACTCGTTGGTGACAACCTGATCGACGCCGCCGAGTTGGAGCGCGAGGTGGTGAGCCGCGACCGCGACCTCGCAAACCATTTCGGCAAGGACTTGCAGCTCGCCGCCATCCGTTCGGCGCGATCCTACCTCGGGGACCGGCTCATTCGGGTGACGAAGCCCCACGCGATCCTTGACCCGGCCGCCGGTCCGCTGATCGCCGTCCGCCTGCACGTCGTGACGCGCAAGACACTGGGCGGACTGCACACGGACCTCGATGCCCGGGTGTTACGGGCGGACGGGACGCCGCTCCCGGGGCTATGGGCGGCCGGCGAGGTCGCCGGTTTTGGCGGCGGCGGCATGCACGGCTATCGTGCGCTTGAGGGGACGTTTCTGGGCGGGTGCATTTTTTCCGGGCGGGTGGCGGGAAGGGCCGTGGCGCGGGCCACCGGGAGCTGACGCCGTGCGCCGGGAATGACTGACACGTCCCGGTTGACGGGCCGGTTATCTCCAAGCTTGTCATTTCCAAGAGGTTTCCGACACTGCCGCGACATACCCATGAAGCAGCGCACCCTCCTGCGCGAGGTCTCCATCAAGGGCAACGCCCTCCACACTGGAGACGCCGTGCACCTGACTTTGAAGCCCGCGCCCGCGAACCACGGCATCGTGTTCCGGCGCGTGGACCTGCACGGCCATCCCGAGCTGAAACCGCGCGTGGACCTGGTCACCGACCTCGTGCGTGCGACCACCATCCAGCAGGGCCACGCCAAGATCCACACGGTCGAGCACGTCCTCAGTGCGCTCAGCGGCTGCGGTGTCGATAACGTCGTCATTGAGATGGACGCCAGCGAGCCGCCGATCCTTGACGGCTCCGCCCGCGAGTTCGTGAAACTCATCCAGCAGGGCGAGCCGGTGGAGCAGGACACCGAGCGCGAGTATTTCTCTCTTACCGAGCCGGTGTCAGTCTCGCGCGGCAATTCCTCCATCATTGCGCTGCCGTTCGACGGCCTGAAGATTTCCTGCACGAGCGCCGATGACCGCGGAATCCACACCCAGCATCTCTCGCTCCTGATCGATCCCGAGGTCTACGTCACCCAGATCGCGGCGGCGCGGACCTTCACCATCTACGAGGACATCGAGGAGCTGCTGAAACTCGGCAAGATCAAGGGTGGCTCGCTCGACAGCGCGATCGTCCTCAAGGGCGACAAGATCATCTCCAAGGAGCCGCTGCGTTTTGCCGACGAGTTCGTGCGGCACAAGATCCTCGATATCATCGGCGACATCACGCTGCTCGGCCTCCCGCTCAAGGCGCACATTGTCGCCACGCGGCCCGGCCACGCGCTCAACGCCGAGCTGACCAAGCAGCTTTACGAAAAATACGAGGCGTGGAAGAAGGGCGGCAAGAAGGCGACCAAGCCCGCCGCACCCAAGGCCGACATCACCACCGAGACCACGCTCGATATCCGCCGCGTGCTCGACACGCTGCCCCATCGCTACCCGTTCGTGATGCTCGACCGCGTCGTCGAACTCTCGACTGACTCACTGACCGCCATCAAGAACATCACCTTCAACGAGCCGTTTTTCCAGGGCCACTATCCCGGCAATCCCGTCATGCCCGGCGTGCTCCAGATCGAGGCCATGGCGCAGGCCGCCGGCATCCTCATGCTCCGCCGCAGCACGATGGAGGGGAAGACCGCCCTGTTCATGAGTTGTGACAAGGTGAAGTGGCGCAAACCCGTCCGCCCGGGTGACCAGCTGAGCGTAAAGGTCAAGCTGACCAAGGTGCGCGGCACCATCGCCTGCGCCGAGGGCGAGTGCAGTGTCGGCGGCCAGGTGGTCTGTTCGGCCGAGCTGATGTTCGCCACGGTCGACAACAGCCAGCTGGACTGAACTCCCATGGCGCAGGAGATCCATCCCACCGCCATCATCGAGCCCGGCGCCCAGTTGGGCGCGGATGTCGTCATCGGTGCCTACGCCTATGTCGGGGCGAAGGCGATCATCGGCGCCGGCACGGTGCTGCACCACCACGCCAACGTCGAGGGACGCACCACCATCGGCTCGAAGTGCGAGATTTTCCCGTTCGCGTGCGTCGGCACCAAGACCCACGACCTGAAATACAAGGGTGGTGAACCCGGCCTCATCGTCGGTGACCGGAATGTCTTTCGCGAATACGTGAGCGTGCATGGCGCGACCAACGACGCGGACTACACGCGCATGGGCAACGACAACGTGATGCTCGCTTACAGTCACATCGCGCACGACTGCCTTGTTGGCAATTATCTCGTCATGAGCGCGCAGTCGGCCCTCGCCGGCCACGTGCTGGTGGAGGACCACGTCAACATCGGGTGGGGGACGGGCGTGCACCAGTTCTGCCGCATCGGCGCGCACGCCATGCTCGGCGGCATGTCGAAGATCGTGCAGGACGTGCCGCCCTTCGTCATCGCCGACGGCAATCCCGCCGTGGCCCGCTCGATCAACAAGGTCGGTCTCGAGCGCCACGGCTTCACCGTCGAGCA
>JAYUGX010000046.1:0-12470 GCA_043738215.1 Lacunisphaera sp. | reverse complement strand
TGGGCGGCGCCGGTGATCATGTTCTTGACGAAGTCGGCGTGGCCGGGGCAGTCAACGTGCGCATAGTGGCGCTTGTCGGACTCATACTCCACGTGGGCAACGGAGATCGTGACGATCTTCGAGGCGTCCCGCACGGTGCCGCCTTTTGCGATATCCGCGTAGGATTTGATCTCGGCAAGACCCTTGCTGGCCTGGACAGCGAGAATCGCGGTGGTCAGCGTGGTTTTACCGTGATCGACGTGGCCGATCGTGCCGACGTTGACGTGCGGCTTTTTGCGTTCGAATGTTCCTTTAGCCATGTGGAGCTGGAGTAGGTTGTTGGTGGTTGAAGTTGTTGATCTTGATTAACGTCGGAGATCACCGACGTCGGCCTGGAGCCCAGAACCGGATTCGAACCGGCGACCTCGTCCTTACCAAGAACGTGCTCTGCCAACTGAGCTATCTGGGCAGACCAAGGCACAGACCAAAATAGAAAAGAACGGCCAGAGAATAGCCCGTAAAATTGCCCGTCAACTAGATTCTTGCAAATTACCCAAAAATCCTACGGGCCCACCAAAACACGATAGCGACCTGGCTGCAAACGCTCGCCCAGCCGGAAGGTTTTTACAAGGTAAGATCGGAAAAAACCCTCCACCTCTTCGCCACCTCCAGAGGCCGCTGAATCGGTTGAACTCCAGTGCACAATGACCGGTTCACCAATGATTCCAGTACTGCTCACCACGACTAGAAATTCCATGGGATCAAAATCCATGCGCGACAGTATGAGCCCACTAAGTGCCTGTGATATAATGGTTTTCCCATCAATAAGCCCCCTTACCTCCAGAAATCCAGCACGTTCAGACAATGTTGGGCGCTCCACGTCAATCTGTCCCATTCCGGCAAAAGGTGCTTCGTTGCCCTGCATCAGCACATCCGACATTTTCTCGGGCGCGGTGAACGTCTCCGTCCCGTAAGGTTTAATATTCTGCTCTGCAAAAGTGAGCTTGGGCTCAAAGCTGGCAAATACTTGGGCCGGTTGCCGCCGGATACTATTCCGCAAAGGACTCTGGCCGAAATTCCATTCCGTCGGGAAAAACAGCGGGGTCGGATCAAACAACTGCGCCCGCTCCTGCATGACCTTGTCGCCCGTCCCCTGATCCATGATCCGCCGCAAGAGCGGCCGCTTGGGTGGCGTCGCGATGGTCACGGCCGGCGGCTTGGCCCGGGTCCACTCCCACCACCCGCCGGTCACGGCGAGGGCGAAGAGCAAGCCGATCCATACCCGCCGCTTCACTTCAATTTTTCCAATGCGCATCCCGGCTCTCCTCTTTCACCGGTTCTCCGCCGCCGGGGTTTCACCCGCCATCAGCACATACGCGAAGCCGACCGACTGGGCCATCGCGGCCAAGTCAGTCACCGCCTGCGCCGACACATGCTTGTCCGCCAGCAACAGCAGCACTTCGCCGGGATGCTGCTTGGCGTACGCCTCGAGGCGTTGCTGCAACTCGGGGAGCTTGACGATGGCGCCCTCGAATAGAATGACATCATCCTGCCGGTAACTCACCACCACTGACGCCGTGGGGGAATGTTGCAGCCCGGTGGTCGCCGGCAGCGCAAAGCCCTCGTTGCCCGACCCGATCAACAGCCCCGGGGCCAGCACAAAGCGCGAGCCAAGCAGACCAAAGAACAGCACGATCACGGCCACGTTCACCCATGCCACAAAGTCGAGGTCGCGCGGCGGCGGGCTCAACCGGGATTCAAGTTCGAGCGGCCGCGTGATCATTTTTTCTCCCCGCTGCCGTTGCGGTAGTCGCGCAGCAAAAAGCGCATCAGCTCGCTGCCCGCCCACTCCATGTCCTGCACCAGCGCCCGCACGCGCCCGCTGAGGAAATGCCGCGCGAGATGTGCCGGGATTGCGACCGCCAGCCCGGCCGCCGCCGTCAGCAGTGCTTCCGTCATGCCACCCGCCAGCACCGCCGGCGTAGCGTAGTTCCCGCCCTGGTTGAAGAGCCAGAAAGTCCGGATCATGCCCAGCAGGGTGCCTAGCAGGCCGAAGAGCGGCGCAATCTGCGCGATCGCCGCGAGCGCGCTGATCCGCCGTTCCAGCACGGGAATCTCCACCAGCGCGGCCTCCTGCACGGCAAAGCGCATCGCCGGTTCGTCGTCTGCCGCGTGCCGCAGTCCCGCCTTCACCAGTTTCGCCACCGGTCCGGGCGTTTCCTCGCACAGGGTCAGCGCTTCCATCAGCCGTTGTTTCTGCAGCAGGTTCTTGATCCCCTCGAGAAACTCGGTCGAGCGGATCTGGCTGCGGTGCAGAAAAAGCGCGCGCTCGATGAAGATGATCACTGCCACGAGCCCGAGCAACACCAGCAGCCACATCACCGGGCCGCCCTTGGCGAAGATGTTGCTGTAACTGAAAGCGGTCATGGAATTGGGCGCATCATGTGCGTGGCGAACGGGGCGTAAATGCCAAAGCTCACGGCTTGGCTCCCCCGCTTGTGCGGAAACGCGCCAGATTCGCCTGCGCCTGTGTCCCGCCGCTCAGTTTGTTGTCCACGATCAGCTGATACGCGTGCTGTGCCTCGTCGAGCCGGCCGGCGTCCTCGTGCAGCTGGCCCAATTCGAGCAGCGACCGCGAAACCCAGTAACGGCCCTTCACCCCGAGCTTTGCCGCCTGTGCCGGATCGAGCAGGAGATCATTCACCACGGACCAGAACACCGTCACGGCTTTCGCGGGCTGCGTACGCTTGGCCACGGCGCCCCATTTGAAGCCCGCCTCCGCGCGCAAATCCACCGGGGCCGAGGGCAGGTCGCGCAACCGCTCGTAGATCGCCGCCGCGCTTTCGTAGCTCGCCAGGTTGTTCGCGCCCTGCGCGGAGAGGCTGTCCCCCAGCGCCAGTTGCGCCAGCAACTCGTCGGGATGCCCGGCGTAGTTGTTGAGCAGAAATTCATACACCAGCCGCGCGTTCGCAAAATCATTCAGCTTCCGCAACAGGTCGCCTTGCTTGAGCCGCGCGTAGAACACCAGTTCGTCCGTTGGGTAATCCTTGACCAGCCGCTCGAGCAGTTTGTTGGCCTCCTGCAACTGCCGGTCGAGTCCCTGCCGCTCCAGGTTGAGTGCCGCCTCATACAGGGCCAGCGGCGCATAATCGCTGTGTTTGTAATCCTCGTTGTCCACGAAGCGGATCAACACGCCCTGCGCGCCGGCCATGTCGCCCCGCTGCGTCAAATACCCCGCCTGCACCAGGTGGGAATACTGCGCGGCGGACGTGGCCCGGAAGTCCGTCCGCAGTTTGTCCAGCATCGTCAGTCCCTCCTTGTCGCGGTTCAGCGCGAGCAGGGCCTGGGCTTTCAACAACTGCGACATGCTCGTGACGTTTGTGCGCAGCGTCGGCTCCAGCTGTCCGCCCTGCTGGAGCCGGGCCAGCAGCTCGTCCGTCTGCCGCAGCGTGGTTTCGGGCTGGTTGTTGTCGAATGACAGCTTGGCCCGCAGCCACATCAGCCGGATGCGCAATTCCTCGGGCACGCCCTGCGCGCCGCCGGCCAGGAGCCGGTCCACGCGCGCATACGCCGTCTGCGCCTGCCCGCGCACTTGCATTTCCTTCACCAGGTTCCATTCCGCCTGCCAGCGGCTCGTCGGATCAAAAGCCGTGCTTGCCGCCACCTCATCCAGTTGCCGTGCGGCCGAGTCGAGCTGATCGGCCCGGATGTCCGCGAGCACGCGTTGGAATATCAGCGTGCCCGCCGGCACCACGGCCGGCAGCTCCCGCAACGCCGCCTCATAGGCGTCTGCCGCGTTCTTGTAGTCCTCCGAGCGGAAAAATGCCTCGGCCAGCAACACCCCGAGCTCGGCCCGCTCGCGGCCCTCCGTCAGGACCGCCCGGAGTTGCACGATCACGTCCGCCGCCGTGCGAAAGCGCTTCTGATCCCACGCCACCGCCAAGCGCACGCCAAGCGCCGCCGGCTTCAGCGGCGATCCCGGGTAGCGTTCCAGCAGCGCCCGGGCATCCTCCTCCGCCCGGGCGTATTCCTTGTCCATCAGCGCCGCTTGGGCCCGCACCAGCATCAAATCCTCGATGATCGGGTGCTGCGTGGGCGCCCCGATGAGTTCACTCAAATCCCGGCGCAACTGGTCGCGCTCCACCCGGGTCTTCGCGCCGCGCGCCAGAAGTAGCAAGGCGAGCCGCTGCTTTTCGGGAGCCAATCCCCTGGCCAGCAGCTCGCTCAGCGCCCGGCGGCCCGTGGGGCTGTCAATTCCGGCAATCAGGCCGAGCGCCAGCCGGAATTGGTCGGCGAGATTCCGTTGCGAGGGCGCCAACCCGATCAGCTGGCGTTGCAACACGGCCAGTGCCTCGGGTTTTTTCCCGAGCGCATCAAGCGCCGCCGCGTAGGTCCGCGCATAATCGTAACCGGTGGATTGCCCCGCATACCTTTCCATGTTGCCACGATAGGTGGCCAGTTGCGTCTCGCTCGGTGCCCCGATGCGCAACCGCGCCTGCTCTTGTCCGAGCAGGAAGCGGGAACGCTGCAGTTCGGATACCGCGGTTTTGCCGGCCTCCTCGTAGGCCTTGTCGCGGCGCGCAAAGTCATTTTCCGCATCTGCCACCAATCCCTGCAGGAAATACCACCAGCCTTTGTCCGCCAGGGATAGCTCCTCCACTTTGCCGGCGGCGAGTGCGGCCTTGGTCTGCGGGGAGCGGGGGTTGGCATTGGCGGCAATCAGCCCGGCCCGCAACTGATAGGCCGTGTTCCGCGGGCCGTCGTAACCTTGCAAAGTCTTTTCCGCCGCGGCCAGCTCACCGGCGTCCAGCTGTGCCGTCGCGAGGGAGAGCCTAACCCTCTGCCTGGTCTCAACCGGCAGGGCCGGGTCACGCAACAGTTCCCGGAAGATGACCGCGGCCGTGGCGGGAAACCCCGTTTGCAAGGCCTGAACCGCCCGGCCCTCGGCCACGATCCAACCGCCCGGCACCGTCTGCGCCGTCACCTGCTCCTCCACCAGTGGGCTGGGGCCCGCCACCTGGGCCAGCAGCCGGCCAGCCGTCAGCCAGAGGGTCAATATAAGGGAGCGCACCGGCAGCTTCATGGGCAAAGCCATGGTGCAGCCCGCCCTGCCGCGTGGCAAGCGCCGCCTTGCCTGTCGGGCCGCAGCCTTGCTTTGGCGAAGACTGATCCCGCCCCGAACTCCAAAGATGCCGTCGCTGTGTAACATGAAATTTCTCGCCCCCCTTGCCGGCATGCGACAACCTGGCGGCAGTTAAGTTCAACCCCGCCACTCTATATGATGCTTATCATCCTCGGTATCGCCGCAGTCATCGCCATCGCCGCCGCCCTGTGGGTTGCGGGCAGCTTCAATTCACTCGTCAGCCTGCGCAACCGCTTCAAGAACGCCTTCGCCCAGATCGATGTCCAGCTGAAGCGCCGCTACGACCTCATTCCCAACCTCGTCGAGGTCGCGAAGGGTTACATGAAGCACGAGAGCGGCACCCTTGAGGCCGTCATCGCCGCCCGTAACACCGCCTACGCCGCTTCCAAGGCCGCCGCTGCCAACCCCGCCGATGCTGCCGCCATGAAGGGCCTCCTCAGCGCCGAGTCCGGCCTGGGCGGCGCCCTCTCGCGCCTCATGGTCGTCTCCGAGCAATACCCCGACCTCAAGGCCAACCAGAACATGATGCAGCTCACCGAGGAGCTGACCTCCACGGAGAACAAGATCTCGTTCGCCCGCCAGGCCTACAATGATTCCGTCATGACCTACAACACGAGCCGCGAGTCCTTCCCGACAAACCTCATCGCCGGGATGTTCAACTTCACCGAGGCCCAGCTCTTCCAGATCGAGAACGCCGCCGAGCGTGCCGCGCCGCAGGTGAAGTTCTCCTGAGCGCGGGTCCGCCCGCTCCCCGCCATGTATAACACGACCGCCTTCACTCTGACCGGTTTCCGCGTCGCCAAGGAGCTCGGCACGGTGCGCGGCATTGTCGTCCGCTCACGTTCGATCATTGGCAATATCGGCGCCGGCTTGCAGACCATCTTCGGCGGCGACATCACCCTCTACACCGAGCTTTGTGAACGCGCCCGGCAGGACGCCTATGAGCGCATGTGCGCCCACGCCGCCGCGCTTGGCGCCAACGCCATCATCGGCCTTCGTTACGATGCCACCGAGATCGGGATCGGCATCAGCGAGGTGCTCTGTTATGGCACGGCGGTCGTCGTCGTCCCGCAAAACGACGCGTCGGGCTAGTGCCGGCGGACCGCGATGGACTTCTTCGAAGCCCAGGCACGCGCGAAAAAGCGGACCAACCGGCTCGTTTTTCTTTTCGTGCTGGCCGTGCTCGGCACGATCCTCGCCGGCTATGCGGCGATAATTTTCACCCTGCACCAAGTGCCGTATCGGGCAGAGCGGTATGGTCGCTATGAAGGATATTACCCCAGCCAGACGTCCCTGCTTGGTTACTGGGATCCGAAAATATTCTCTGCGGTCGCGCTCGGCACGCTCGCCGTCGTCGGCTTCGCATCGCTTTTCAAATGGAATCAACTCCGCGCGGGCGGCGCAGCTGTGGCCGAGATGGTCGGCGGCCGCCCGCTCGACCCCAAAACCACCGACCTGCGTGAGCGCAAATTGCTCAACATCGTCGAGGAAATGTCCATCGCCTCCGGCATCCCCATGCCCGAGGTCTATGTGCTCGACGAAGAGCCCGGGCTCAACGCCTTTGCCGCCGGCCTCAACACCGCCGACGCCGCCGTCGCCGTCACCCGGGGCAGCATCGACAAGCTCACGCGCGATGAGTTGCAGGGCGTCATCGCCCACGAGTTCAGCCATATTCTCAATGGCGACATGCGGCTCAATGTCCGGATCACCGCCATTGTTTTCGGCATCCTCGTGATCGGCCTGCTGGGCCGCGGCATCCTGCAATCGCTCAGCCGCGGCCGGGTCAGCGGGAGCAGCGGGAAGAAGGGCGGCGGCATCGCGGGCATCCTCGCCGTCGGCCTGGCGCTGATGATCATCGGCTACGTCGGCTATTTCTTCGGCCGGCTCATCCAGGCCGCCGTGTCGCGCCAGCGCGAATTCCTCGCCGATGCCTCGGCCGTGCAATTCACCCGCAACCCCGGTGGCATCACCGGGGCCCTCAAGAAAATCGGCGGCTACGCCCTCGGCGGCAATGTCATCGGCGACCACGCGCAGGAAATCGGCCACTTTTTCTTTGCCCAGGCCTTCAAGTCCAATTTCGGCGGCCTCTGGGCCACCCACCCGCCGCTCGAGGATCGCATCCGCGCGGTCGATCCGTCGTGGGACGGCAAGCTCTTCGAGCCCGAGGCCGTGGTGGACATCAAGCACGAGGGCTTCGAAACCGCCGGGTTCGGCGGCGGTCAGCGCTTCTCCGCCAGCGAGACGCTCCAGCGCGTCCACGCGGTGCCGGTCAACCTGCCGCCGCCGCCCAAACTGGCTGCACCGGTGGCCTTCAAGCCCGCCAAACTGGTGGCCGACGTCGGCGCGCTCACCGAATCACACTTCCGCCACGCCCAGGCCCTGCTCGAGTCGATTCCCGCCCGGCTCCGCGAAGCCACGCGCGACCTCGCTACCGCGCAGGTGCTCGTCTACGGTCTCCTGTTGGATGGCGACAAGGCCGCGCGCGATCACCAGCAAACGCTCGTCGAAAAAATCGCCGGCCCGGAGGCCGCCGCTGCGCTTGCCGGCCTGCGTTCCGCGCTCAGCGTGCTCGACCCCGTGGCCCGGCTGCCGCTCCTGCAGTTGTCCCTGCCGGCCCTGCGCCACCTCGGCGGGGCGGCGCTCGACCGCTTTGTCACCACCCTCGACGAACTTGTGCACGCCGACGGCCGGGTCACGCCCTTTGAATATGCGGTGCAGAAAATGCTGCTGCACCAGCTCCAGCTCGCGAATAAACCGTCGCAACGCGTGCAGTTTGATTCCTTCGACGCGGTCTGCGGCGAAATCGCCGTCGTGCTCTCCGCCCTGGCCCGTCTCAGCGCCAAGGACTCGGCCGCCGCCTTCGCCGAGGGCGCCGAGCAGATGCCGGTCATCCGCGACCGGCTCGGGTTGCTCGAGCCCGCCGCCTGCGGGCTGGAGCAGGTGGATGCCGCGCTCGACAAGCTCGCGGTCAGTTCGCTGCCCATCAAGCAGCGCCTGCTCGTGGCCGCCGGCCACGTCATCGCCAGCGACGGCACCGTGACCGTCGAGGAAGGCGAACTTTACCGCGCCTTCGCCGCCACGCTCGACTGTCCGATGCCCACGCTGGGCATGGCCGCCTAATCCCTCAGCCACGCGATCAGCATCGCCAGCACAAGGGAGCCGGCGATCAGGCTGCGGGCGTAGAGCTTGCGCTTCGTCTCGTCGGGGATGAGCCGGTCCTCGCGCTTCGCCAGCCACATGAAGAAAAACGCCGGGATTAGCAGGGCATACAGCCAGTGCACCCCCAGCCGCGCGAGCATCACGTTGACGTAATGCGACAGCGACCAGCCGAGCACGCATGAAGCGAACAGCAGGGCGAACGTCACGCTCCGGCCCATGAAGCCGCGCCAGAGCCACGAGAGGGCGAAGGGATTCACCATGCCGCGATTGAAGCGGTCGCCGCCCGGCTTGCAAGCCGGGCCCAGTCGGCCAGTCTTGTTCGTGTGACCCTCGCCGAGAAACAACAGCAGTTGATCGACGATTACGGCATCATCGACGACCCCCAGGAACGGCTCGCCACCATCGTCGACCGCGCCCGCCAAATCCCGCCGCTGCCTGATAACGAGCGCACCGAGGCCAACCGCGTCAAAGGCTGCGTCTCCCTGGCGTGGATCGTGGCCGAGACGCGCGACGGCCGCTGCCATTTTCGCAGCGACGCTGATTCCCCGCTCGTGCGCGGGCTGCTCAAGCTGCTGTGCGATTTCTACAGCGGCGCTCCGCCCGCCGAGGTGGCGGCCACCGAGCCCGCCCTGCTCGAGAAACTCGGCCTGGCCCGCAACCTCTCCCCCACCCGGCTCAACGGGCTGCGGAGCGTCCGCGCAAAAATCCGTGACTTCGCCGCCGCGCCGCCGGCCTGAGGCTATTTTGGCAGAAACTTGCCGTTCCGCCGCCCGTCTCTAGACACAACCCCGTCACCTCCCCCATGTCCGACGACCATCACCACCATCATCCCTGCTGCGGTGTCTCGACCAACTTGGAGGATTATTTTCTCACCCGCCGGCAATTTTTAAACCGCGTCGGCATGGGCCTCGGCGCCCTGAGCCTCGCCACTTTCCTCGACCCGCTGGATCTCCACGCCGCCTCGAACCAGGCGTCCCTTCCCGGCAACACGCTCGCGCCCCGGGATCCGCCATTCCCCGGCAAGGCCAAGGCCATCATCCACATCTTCGCCCAGGGCGCGCCCTCCCACGTGGACACCTGGGACCCGAAGCCAATGCTCACCAAGATGAACAACAAGACCATCGGCGGCGACGGCGTCGCGATGGGCTCGCCGTTCAAGTTTTCCCGCTACGGCAAGGCCGGCATCGAGGTCAGCGAGCTCTTCGCCAAGACCGCCGCGCACATCGACGACCTCGCGGTCATCCGCTCGATGTATACCGACATCCCCGCGCACGAGGTCGCGACCGTGTTCATGAACACCGGCTCGGTCCGCATCGCCAAGCCCAGCCTCGGCGCGTGGACCGTCTACGGCCTGGGCTCGGTGAACCAGAATCTGCCCGGCTTCATCTCGCTGCGCAGCGGCGGCCTGCCGGTCGGCGGCGCCTCGAACTACGGCTCGGCGTTCCTGCCCGGCGTCTACCAGGGCACCAGTGTCAACACCCAGGCGCAGAACGTGCAGCAGATGATCCAGAACATCCGCAACAACTATGTCTCGAAGACGGAGCAGCGCCGCCAGCTCGACTTCATTCATTCGCTCAACGAGCTGCACGCCCAAAACCTGCAGCGCGACGCCGCGCTGGAGACGCGCCTGGAGACTTCCGAGATCGCCTTCCGCATGCAGGCCGAGGCCACGGATGCGTTCGACATCAACAAGGAGACCGCCGAGGTCCGCGCCGCCTACGGCAACTCCCCGCAGGGCAAGCAGCTCCTCATCGCCCGCCGCCTCATCGAGCGCGGCGTGCGCTTTGTCCAGGCCTGGCACGACGGCTGGGACCACCACCAGGATCTCGAGGACCGCATCACCACCAAGGCCGGCGAGATCGACCAGCCGCTCGCCGCGCTCCTGACCGACCTCAAGCAGCGCGGGCTGCTCGACTCCACCCTTGTCATCTGGGGCGGCGAATTCGGCCGCAAGCCGACGAAGGACAAGAACGGCGGCGAAAATCCCGGCCGCGACCACAACGCCAAGGCTTTCTCCGTTGTCCTGGCCGGTGGCGGCATCAAGGGCGGCATCGTCCACGGTGCCACGGACGAGTTTGGCGGGGCGGCCATCACCGACAAGGTCCATGTGCACGACCTGCACGCCACCATCCTCCAGTGCCTGGGCTTTGATCACACCAAGCTGACCTACCGGTTTAACGGTCGCGATTTCCGCCTGACCGACGTGGCCGGCAACGTCGTGAAACCAATTCTTGCCTGACCATGGTTCACGCTACGTGTCATTCTGAGCGTAGCGAAGAATCCAGCGGCCCGCTCGCCGATGCACATCTCCCTGGATTCTTCGCCACGCTCAGAATGACAGAAAAGAGAGGACTGGGGATTCTCGCCGTCCTCACCATTACTTTCACTCTCTCCTCTCACTCGGCGGAGCCGGCACCGGCGATTATCGCGACCGACCTGCAGTTTTTTGAAACCAGGATCCGCCCGATCCTGACGGAGGAATGCTACAAGTGCCACAGCCACCAGGCCGACCGCGTCAAGGGCAAGCTGATGCTCGACTCGCGCGACGGAATGCTGCTGGGCGGCGTCACGGGCCCGGCCATCATTCCGGGCAAGCCCGACGACAGCCTTCTCATCCAGGCCGTCCGCTACTCGGACGAGGATCTGCAAATGCCGCCGCCCGATCACGGCGGCAAACTGTCCGAGCAGCAGATCGCCGACCTCACCGAGTGGGTGGCTCGCGGCGCGCCCGACCCGCGCGTGCCCGCCATGACCGCGAGCGGCAAGGCCTATGGCGGCATCGGCAAGGCCCACTGGGCGTTCCAGCCGGTGAAAAAACCTGCGGTGCCGGCCGTGAAGGACAACACGTGGGTGCAGTCACCAGTCGACAACTTCATCCTCGCGAAGCTCGAGTCCGTCGGCCTCCACCCGAATCCCGTCGCCGACAAGCGCACGCTCATCCGCCGCGTCAGCTTCGACCTCATCGGCCTGCCGCCCGGCGAGACGGAGATCCAGCGTTACATGGCGGACGATTCCCCTGACGCCTTTGCGAAGGTCGTCGACCGTCTCCTCGCCTCGCCGCAATACGGCGAACGCTGGGCCCGCTACTGGCTCGATATCGCCCGTTACTCCGACACCAAGGGCGACGCGCCCAAGCGCAACGACCCGCGTTACCCCCACGCGTGGACCTACCGCGACTACGTCATCAACGCCTTCAATTCCGACAAGTCCTACAGCGATTTCATCCTCGAGCAGCTCGCGGCCGACCGGCTCGTCGTCGACGCCGAGAACAAGGCCAAGGCCAAAAAACAGGAGCCGCCCGAGGATCGCAGCGTGCTCGCCGCCCTCGGCTTCCTCACGCTCGGCAACCAGTTCGATGGCCGGCGTGACGACGTCATTGCCGACCAGATCGATGTCACCACCAAGGCGTTCCTCGGCCTCACGGTCGCCTGCGCCCGCTGCCACGACCACAAGTTCGATCCCATCCCCACCAGGGACTATTACTCGCTCTACGGCGTCTTCGCCAACACCGTCGAGCCCCCGAACGTCACGGCGGAGCCCTCCCTGCGCACCAAGCTGCCCACGACGCCCGAGCTGCTCGACTACATGGCCAAGGCCGAGGAGCTGCAGAAAAAGGAGCAGAACATCCAGCTGCAGTTCCTGGAATTTCGCCGCTCGCGCGACCGCGACCCGCAGAAGCGCCGCGAGATCGCCCGCGCCGAGGGCCTGCTTCAGCGCGAGATTGGCGACCTTGAGATGAACCATCCCGGTGCACCCGCCCGCGCCAACATCGTCGTGGACGTGCCGCGCTCGCATGATTATCCCGTGCTTCTGCGCGGCGAACCGCAGAACAAAGGCGCCGAGGTGCCGCGCCGTTTCCTCGAGGTGCTGTCGCCCGACCCGAAGCATCGTCCCGAGTGGAACAAGGGCTCCGGCCGCGTCGACCTCGCCCGGGCCATCGCCGACCCGAAGAACCCCGTGACCGCCCGCGTCCTCGTGAACCGCCTCTGGCAGCAGCATTTCGGCGCCGGCTTCATCAACACGCCCGACGACATCGGCAACATGTCCTCGCCGCCCGCGAACCCCGAGCTGCTCGACTGGCTCGCCGCCCGTTTCGTGGAGCAGGGCTGGTCCATCAAGCAGCTCCAGCGCACCATCGTGCTCAGCAGCACCTACCAGCAGGGCAGCACCACCAACCCCGCCGCCGTGG
>JAYUGX010000045.1:0-4956 GCA_043738215.1 Lacunisphaera sp. | reverse complement strand
CCTCGTCGATGATGTAGCGGGTGTCGTCGGTCAGCGGCATGTGCACCGTGATGTAGTCCGACTGCGCCAGCAGCTCGTCGAGCGTGACCGCCTCGACCTGGATGGCTTTGGCGCGGCTGGCCGCGAGATAGGGATCGTAGGCGACGACGCGCATGCCGAAGGCCTGGGCGCGCTTCGCCACCTCGGTGCCGATGCGGCCGAGGCCGACGATGCCAAGGGTTTTCTTGAAAAGCTCGATGCCCGAGAAACTCTTGCGGTCCCACTGGCCGGCCCGCATCGAGGCGGCGGCCTGCGGCACGGGGCGTGCTCCGCACAGCAGATGCGTGAAGGTCAGCTCGGCGGTCGCCACGGTGTTGCCCGAGGGCGTGTTCATCACGATGACGCCGCGCTCGGTGGCCGCGTCGACATCCACGTTGTCCACACCGACCCCCGCCCGGCCCACCACCTTCAGCAGCGGCGCGGCCGCCAGCACCTCGGCGGTGATCTTCGTCTCGGAGCGCACGGCGATCGCGTGCACGTCGCGCACCAGCTCGAGCAGCCGGGCGGGTGGCGTGTTGTAGGCTTCGATGACCTCAAAGCCAGGTTGCTGGCGGAAATAAGCGACGCCAGACGGGGAGATTTTGTCCGCAACGAGAATCTTCATGAAGTGCGCCAAGCAACAGGCCACCCGCACAAAAATCAACCCTGCAGGAGGTAATAATGGTGGCACCCGGCCTCCGGACGGGTTGCTTCACCGGGCATCCAACGAACCCGGCCAAAGGCCGGGTTCCACCATGCTATCAGTTCAGTTCGCCCCGGTGCCGACAAAGTGGATGGCGAACGCCAGCCGGTCAGCCGTCTCCTCGATCTGCTTCGAGATGGGCTTGCCGGCGCCGTGCCCGGCTTTGGTCTCGATGCGGATGTAGGCGGGAAATTGCGCGCCGGGATTTGCCGCCTGCATGGCCGCGGCAAATTTGAATGAGTGGCCGGGGTGCACGCGGTCGTCGTGATCCCCGGTGGTGGTCAGCACGGCCGGATAGGTCACGCCCCGCTTCACATTGTGCACCGGCGAGTAGGCGGAGAGGTATTTGAAGGCCGCGGGTTCATCCGCCGAGCCGTAATCGCCCGTCCAGGCCCAGCCGATGGTGAACTTATGGAAGCGCAGCATGTCCATCACGCCGACGGCGGGCAGCGCCACGCGCGCGAGGTCGGGCCGCTGGTTGATGGTGGCGCCGATGAGCAAGCCACCGTTGGAGCCGCCGCTGATGACGAGCTTGTCGTGGGAGGTGTAGCCCTGGGCCACCAAGTAATCGCCCGCCGCCGCGAAGTCGTCGAACACGTTCTGCTTGCGTTCCTTGGTGCCGGCTTCGTGCCACTCCTTGCCATATTCCCCGCCACCGCGCAGGTTGGGCATGGCGTAGATGCCGCCGAGCTCGAGCCATGTCACCACGCTGGTGGAAAAGGCCGGCTGCATCGAGATGTTGAAGCCGCCATAGGCGTAGAGATGCGTGGGGTGCGAGCCGTCGAGCTTGATCCCCTTGCGGGCGGTGATGAACATCGGGATGCGCGTGCCGTCCTTTGACGGATAGAAGACCTGCTTCGTCTCATAGATGGCGGGGTCGAACGCCACCTTCGGCGCCTGGAAGACCTCGGTTTTGCCCGTGTCGAGGTCGTGCCGGTAGTTGGTCGTGGGGAAGACAAACGAGGTGAAATTGAAGAAGAGCTCGGGCTCGTCATGCCGCCCGTTCATCGCCGGCACCGTGCCGATGCCGGGCAGCGTGATGTCGCCCAGCGGCTTGCCGTCCTTGGCAAACACCGTGAGCCGGCTCTTTGCGTGCTGCATGTAGGTGACGACGAAGCGCCCGCCGATGAAGCTCGCGGAGTCGATCACATCCTTCGCCTCCGGCACGAGCGTCCGCCAGTTGGCCATATCCGGCAAGCGGAGGTCGATGGCGATGATCTTGCGGCGCGGGGCGTTGAGGTCGGTCCGGAAGAACAGCACCGGGCCGTCGTTGCCGAGCAGCGTGTAGTCGGCGTCCCAGTCGTCGATGAGCTTCACCACCGGGCCGTTGAAGCGCGGCTTCGCCGGGTCCTGCAGGTCGATGTAATAGACGAGGGTTTGCGGATCGGTGCTCTTGCTGCCGATCAGCACGGCGTAGCGGCCGTCATCGGTCACGATGGTGCCGAAGGCCCACTTGGGCTGATCGGGGCGCTCGTAGATGAGCACGTCCTCCGCCTGCGCCGTGCCGAGCCGGTGGTAATAAAGCTTCTTGTTCTCCAGTTTGCTGAAGACCTGGTTGGCGTCCTTGGGCGGCTCATCGTAACGGGAGTAGTAGAGTCCCTGGCTGTCCTTGGTCCAGGCGGTGCCGGAAAACTTAAGCCATTTGAGGTGGTCGGCGGCATCCTGACCGGTGGCAACGGAGCGCACGCGGGCCTCATTCCAGTCGGAGCCGGCCGTGGCGGTGTTGTAGGCGATCCAGCGGCCGTTGGGCGAAATCGCGCTGCTTGTCAGGGCCACAGTGCCGTCCGTCGCCAGCGTGTTGGGGTCAATCAGCAGCCGGCCCTCGGCCTTCAGGCTGTCCTTGACGTAGAGCGGCGACTGGTTCTGCAGGCCGGTGTTGTAGGTGTAGAAATACTTGCCGCCTTCCTTCGTCGGCAGGCTGTAGCGCGGGTAGTTGTAGAGCTCGGTGAGCCGCTGTTTGATCGCCTCGCGCTGCGGGATCTTGGCGAGGAAGTCGAAGGTCACCTTGTTCTCGGCCTCAACCCAGGCCTTGGTGTCGGCGGAATCCACGTCCTCCAGCCAGCGGTAGGGATCGGCGACCTTGGTGCCGTGGTAGTCGTCGATCTGGTCAACCGTCTTGCTGGCGGGATAGTTGAAGGCGGCCAGAGCCCACACGGGCGCCAGCACCGCCGCGAGGGGAAGGCGAGCGGATTTAAGCATCCCGCCAACAAAAGCGATTCCGGGGCGTGCGCAAGCCCGCACGAATGAGCCAACCGCCAACATCCAATCTCCGGAGAATAGTCGGCCAAAGCAAAGCTCCAAAAACCAACACCCTGATTGGTGTTTCAGACTCGGAGCTTCACGGAAGCTTGGCGGTCGGGGTTTGAGGTTTTTTCTTTCTGCGCGATTGCCTTCAACCCTTTCGTGCCTTTCGTGTCTTCCGTGGGCAACTCATTTCCCCTCTCCCCCGCCGAGCGTTTCCGCCGCCAGATCGCGTTCATCACCGAGGTGGACAAGCTCAAGGAGGTCTTCCGCCAGACCGTCGTCACCCAGAGCCGCCGCGCTGAGAACAGCGCGGAACACTCGTGGCACTTCGCGCTCATGATCATCGTGCTCGCCGAGCATTCCAACCACCAGCCGCTCGACGTGCTCCGCATCCTCAAGATGGTGCTCATCCACGACCTCGTGGAAATAGACGCAGGCGACACCTTCGCCTACGACACAAAGAACATGGCCGACCAGCACGAGCGCGAGGCGAAGGCGGCCACTCGCATCTTCGGCCTGCTGCCGCCCGACCAGGCTGCTGAGTTCCGCACGCTCTGGGACGAATTCGAAGAGCGAAAAACCCCCGAGGCAAAATTCGCCACCGCCTGCGACCGCTTTCACCCGATGCTCCTCAACTGCCTCACCGACGGACACGCCTGGCAGAAGCACGGCGTCACCCACGACCGCGTGCTCGCCCGTAACGCCCACGTGGCCGAGGGCTCGCAGGCCATCTGGGAATATGCCGTCCGCATGATCGACGACGCCGTCGCCGCGGGCCATCTCGCGCCCAAGCCCTGAGCGGCTACGGGCGGTTCCAACTGTCAGTATTGTCCGCGCTTTCGCCTTATGACCCGCTGGTCTATGTTCGCTTGATACCTCTGTTCCGTGCCCGGCGTCTTGTCCGGATCACGCCACCCCGTCACCTCCGCTATGAAATACCTCCTCCGACTTGCCGGCCTCCTGCTCGCCGTCCGCGCCTTTGGCGCCGATGCCCCCGTCGCCAACGTCACCCCGGTGCGCGAGCGCGTTTCCTTCAACGCCGACTGGCGCTTCATTCGCGGCGACCAGCCCGACGTCGGCGAATCGCTCACTTACGAACGCATCAAGGACTGGGTGCTGCCGACCGGCGACAACCTGCTCAACTACCGGGTGGGTTCGCGCGCCAAGCCGCCGGGCTCGCCCGGCAGCATCCTCGCCGGGCCGAACGGCGCCACGGCCTACACCCGCGCCGAGTTCAACGACTCCGGCTGGCGCGTCCTGAACCTGCCCCACGACTGGGGCATCGAGGGCCCGTTCCAGCAGGAGCTCTCCGGCGACACGGGCAAGCTGCCGTGGTTCGGCTCCGCCTGGTATCGGAAAAAATTCGCCCTGCCAGCGACCGACACCGGCCGGCAGATCTACCTCGAGCTCGACGGCGCGATGGCCTATTCGCTGGTGTGGTGCAACGGGCAGTTCGTCGGCGGCTGGCCTTACGGCTATTCGTCGTGGCGCGTGGACCTCACGCCTTACCTGAAGCCCGGCGCCGACAACGTCCTCGCCATCCGGCTCGACAATCCCCGCGAGTCCTCCCGCTGGTATCCCGGCGGCGGCATCTATCGCAATGTCTGGCTGCTCAAGACCGCCCCCGTGGCCGTCGCCCAATGGGGCGTGTTCATCACCACGCCAATCATCACGCGCGAATCGGCCACCGCTGACGTCGGCGTCACCCTCGACAACCAGAGTGCGGCGGTCGCCGAAGTGAAGGTCGCGGTCCGCCTTTTCGCCGCCGACAAGGACGGCCGCGCCACCGGCGAGCCTGTCGCCACCAGCGCGCCGCAGCCCGCGAGGCTGCAGCCCGGTCGACAGGCCAACCTCGCCCACACGCTGGCCGTGCCGTCGCCCAAACTCTGGAGTCTGAAGGAGCGCAACCGCTACGTGGCCGAGACCGTTGTCACGTCGGGCGACCAGGAGATTGACCGTGTCGCCACGCCGTTCGGCATCCGCACCATCGC
>JAYUGX010000044.1:0-4980 GCA_043738215.1 Lacunisphaera sp. | reverse complement strand
CCGTGCGGGCCGTGCGCGAGGCGACGAAGAAGCAACTGGCGGCCAACCTGAAGACCCGGCTCGAGGCGATGCTCCGCGAGGGCACGACGACCGTGGAGATCAAGAGTGGCTACGGGCTTGAATCTGAGGCGGAGCTTAAAATGCTGCGCGCCATCGTCCGCGCCGGCCACGAATGGCCCGGCACCATCGTGCCGACCGCGCTGCTCGGCCACGCCTTCGAGGGCGACCTCGAGGAATACGTCCGGATGGTTGTTAAAGAAATGTTGCCGGCGGTTTCCAAGGAATTCCCCGACATCACCGTGGATGCCTACTGTGAGAAAGGCGCGTGGTCGCTCGAGGCCTGCGTGAAGTTTTTCGAAAAAGCCTGCAAGCATCACCCGCTTCGTGTTCACGCCGACCAATTCAACTCGCTCGGCATGATCCCCGAGGCCATCCGGCTCGGCGCGCGCAGTGTCGACCATCTCGAGGCCACCACCAAGACCGACCTGACCCTGCTCGCCAAGTCGCGCACAATGGGTGTCATCCTTCCCTGCACCGGCTTCCACGTGGATGGTCGCTATGCCCGCGCGGGCAGCTTTGTGCAGCAGGGTGGCGCCGTGGCGCTGGCCACCAATTGCAATCCCGGCACTTCCCCGACCCACTCGATGCCCCTGGCCATCGCGCTTGCCGTGCGCTTCTGCGGGCTCTCGCCCGCCGAGGCCATCGCCGCGGCCACGGTCAACGGGGCGGCCGTGCTCGGCCTCACCGACCGCGGCACGATCGAGGCCGGCCAGCGCGCCGATCTGCTGCTCCTGCACCACAAAGACGAGCGCCAGCTCGCCTACGAGCTCGGCGGCAACCAAGTGGCCAGTGTCATCTGCGGTGGCCAGCGCGTGGATCAATAACCCGCCGCCTCGTAGGGACCCTGGCCGCGGCCATAGACGAGAATGCTCCGCTCAAAGGTGCAAACGGGCCGGCCGTGGTGCGTGCGCGCCGTCGTGCGGACCTCGATGATGCCCTGCCCCGGGCGCGACTTGGACTCGCGCTTCTCCAGCACGGTGGACTCAGCGTAGACCGTGTCACCATCGCGCACCGGCTCGAAGAACTTCACGTTCTTCCAGGCCAGGTTCGCCACCACCTTGGAGAAGGTCTTGGTCATCATGCCGGTGAGCACCGCGAGCACATGCAGTGGATTGATCGTCCAGGCGCCGTCGTCCACATGCTCGTGGAAGCTCTGGTCGGTCAGCTCCGGGGTCTGGTCCAGGGCGCGCAGCGAATGCGTCATGCTTTCCTCGATCGTAAAGGTCTTGCCGGGCCGGTGTTCGTAGGTCTCACCGACCACGATGTCCTCATAGAACAAACCCATCCGCTCGCGGAAGACCCCGGGTGACACTTCAACATGTGAGGCGTGGCGGTTCATGCGTCTCAGTAATTGACCTTGGTGAAATTATCCTGCCCGGCACGGGCAATGAGGAGGTTGTAGACCAGTTTCGCGACCGCCTCGCCGCGCTGGTTCAGGCCGTGCGTCACGACCCTAAGCCGGCCCATGCGCGGGTCTTCCGGCCAATCGGCCTGCTCCAGGATCTCCGACTCGGCATAGAGCGTGTCGCCGCCAAACACGGGCTTGGTCAGCGTAATCTCGTCGAAGCCGAGCAGCCGCGTGCGCTTGGCGAAGGTTTTCCAGGTCAGGCCTATGGCGACCTTGGTCGTGAGCGTGGAATCCATCAGGCATTTCTTCCACTCGGTATGCGCCGCGAAGGCCTCGTCAAAGTGCAGCATCTGCTGGTTGAGCGTGTCGAGGCACTCGTCGCGGCTGTCCTGCTGCGACAGCGTCAGGCCCGGCCGGTGCTGGAATTTCTGCCCGACGGCGAACTGCTCGAAATCCAGCCCGAAGCGCTCGCGGTAGCGCTTTTCCCCGGTCGGAACATAGGCGAGAAATTCAGACATGTTTTTTTTGCACCACTAATGAACACCAACGAGACACTAATGAAGCAAAGACACCGGACTGCAGTTTTGGAAGATTAGTGCTCAATTAGTGTGGATTAGTGGTTAAGTGGATTGGCCGGCGCGCTGGAGCACGCGCTGGGCGGAGCGGTAGATCGGCACGTCGATCATCTGGCCGTCGACATTGGCCACGTTGCCGCCCGCGGCGTCGTAGGCCGCGACGATTTTCCGGGCCCGCGCCACCTGCTCGGCGGTGGGCTGGTAGGCGCGCTGAATGATGGCAACTTGGTCGGGATGGATGGCGAGCTTGCCGGTGAAACCGAGCGGACGGGTCTGGGCGCACTCCTGCTCCAGTCCGGCGGCATTGGCAAAATCAATGAAGGGCTGCTCGAGCGCGAGCAGGCCCGCGGCGGCGCACGCATGCACGACGGTCGTACGCGGCCAGAGCAACGCGTCCCAAGTGGGCTCGCCGCCGGTCTCGGCGGACAGGTCGAGTCCGCCAAAGGCCAGTGCCGCGAGACGCGGCGAGGCCTCGGCAATCGAGGCACAGCGGCGGACGCCCTGCACCGTTTCAATCAGGCAAATGATTCGCACGCTATCCGGCAGCTTGCGCGCGGCGAGCTGCACCTCGGTGGCCGACTCGACCTTGGACAGCATGACGATGTCGGGCTTGAGGCCCGCGGCGTTGAGGGCGTCGAGATCGCCAAGCCCCGCGGGACCGCGCAGATTGTTGATCCGGATGGCGCTGATGAACAGCCGGTCAGCCGGCACACCGCCGTGCTGCTTGAAATACGCGACCACGTCGCTGCGCACGCGGTCCTTGTCCGCCTCCGCAATCGAGTCCTCTAGATCCACGATGACGCCGTCGGCCCCGCTTGCCACGGCCTTGGGCAACCGTTCCAGACGCGAACCCGGGGTGAAAAGCAGGGCGGTGAGCGGGGATGCCGGGGCGGACATGCCGTCACTGAAGCCGATTTGCCGGCCGGTGAAAACAAAAACCGCCTTTCCGGAAGGGTCGGTGGTAAAATTGGTGCGCCCGGCAGGGGTCGAACCTGCAACCTTTCGGTTCGTAGCCGAATACTCTATCCAGTTGAGCTACGGGCGCGTGAAAGAACGGCGAATAAGCGAAGTTCCCCGAGTTACTTCAAGCAGAATTTTGTCCCGACGGCGCGGCCAGTCGCCGCATGTCTTTCAGACTGTGCGCCAGTCGAGCAGCTCCATCTGGAGCATCCGGCGGCCGTTGTAATGGTTCCAGTTGAGTTGGATGGCCAGTTCGAGCGGTGCGCCAACCGGCGGCAGGCGGTCCGCCTGTTTCCACGCCACGCCACTGATGCGGCGCCCCGCGCTGTCCTCGCCGGCAAAGCGGAAATGCTGCTCCTTAAAAACGTCGGGGCGGTTGCGCAACCGGATGCCGCGCACACCGAACACGGGTTCGGGATGACCCATGCCGAAGGGCTGCAATTGCTCCAGCTGGTCCATCAGCTGCTCGGTGAGCTGCGTCGCGTCCAGCCAGCCGGACAATTCCACGCCGGGCTCGGCCGCACCGCCGTCCCGGCCGCGCCGGATGACCTCGTCGAACTGCGCGCGAAATTCCTCCACTCGCGTTTTTTTGAGCGAGACACCCACCGCCATCGGGTGGCCGCCCCAGCTTTCCAAGCAGCCAGCGCACGCGCCGAGGATCTCGACCAGGTTGAAGCCGATGATGCCTCGCCCGGAGCCCTTGGCGAGCTCGCCCTCGTTGCCGAGCACGATCGTCGGCCGGTTGTATTTGCGGGAAATGCGGCCCGCCACGATGCCGACCACGCCGGGATGCCAGGCCTCGTCGAACAGCACCAGACCGCTGGCGGCGCTGAAATGCTCCTCCACGTATCGTTCGGCGCGCTCGGTGATCAGCCGCTCGATGTCCTGCCGCTCGCGGTTGAGGTCGTCGAGCCGGCGGGCTGTGCTGTCGCAGAAAATCGGATCCTCGCTGAGCAGCAGGTCGACCGACAGTGCCGCGTCGGCGAGCCGGCCGCTGGCGTTGATGCGCGGCCCGAGGCGGAAGGAAATGTCAGTGGGCGCGATGCCTTGCTCGCGTTTCAGGCCCGACACGCCCATGAGTGCCTGCAGGCCCGGGCGGCGCGCCTCGGCCATCACCCGCAGGCCATGGCGGGCGAAGATACGATTCTCGCCGGTCAGGGTCACGAGGTCGGCGATCGTGCCCATGGCCACGAGGTCGAGGTAATCCTTGAGCACGATGGACAGCGCCACGGGGTTGTTCTCCGCGCGCAGCTTCTTGAGCAGGCCGTGCGCGAGCTTGAACACGAGGCCGACGGTGCACAGGTAGCGCCAGGCCTCGTCACCGGGCTGAGGATGGACGTGCGGGTTGATCAGCAGCGCGCCGGTGGCCGGCGGCTCCGTCGAGCGATGGTGGTCGACGATGATGACCTCGACGCCGAGCGAGCGGAGATAGGCGACCTCTTCGGTTGAATTGGTGCCGCAGTCGAGCGCGATAAACAAATCCGGTTTGCCCTCCTCGAGGGCGCGGTCGATGGACGTGCGGGTGAGGCCATAACCCTCCTCCAGTCGGCGGGGCACCACGTAGCGGGGATTGAGCCCGAGCCGGCGCAGGAGACTGACCAGGATGGCGGTGCTGCACACGCCGTCCACGTCGTAGTCGCCGAGCACGACGACCCGCTCCCTGGCGTGCAGCGCGTGGAGGAGCCGGTCAACGGCAGCCTCCAGATTCACGAGCAGGAAGGGATCGGAGAGTGTCGCGAGTGCGGGTTGCAGAAAGCGCGTGGCAGCGGCGGGCTCCGTCATCCCGGCGCGGAGGAGCAACTCGGCCACGACAGGCGTCGTGCCCAGGCTCGATGCGAGGGCGGCCACGCTTTCCGCGGGGACCGGCGTGTAATTCCAGCGCATCGGGGGCGAACGGCCGCCGGGTTATTCCGATGCGCGGGAGGAGCCGGCCCATTCGTATTTGGGCGCGATGTCGGAGTGGGCCTCGACGTGCTTCCGGTCACCCTTGTGCCACCAGTAGAAGACCTGGGCGGCGATGAAGATGGCGGAGAAGGT
>JAYUGX010000043.1:0-12787 GCA_043738215.1 Lacunisphaera sp. | reverse complement strand
AGCGCACGGTGCCGTCGGCCAGCGCCGCGACCGTGATCCGGCAGGACTTGTTGCCCTCGAGCAGCACTGCGGGTTCGCGCCGGTCGTGTTGGGGCAGCAGCGGTTTGGCGCCACCGCCGGCGTAGCGGCGGAAACGTGTCGTGGTATTCTCGTTGCCTCCCTGCCCGACGTAGTAGGTTCGGAGCGTGTCGTAATCCTCAAACTTTCCGGTGCGCCCGTGTCCGGGAGCGAATAAATCCCCCGGTCGTTGAGGATTTGTCGCCATCCAGAAGCAATTCAAGTCCGAGACCCGGTCGTGCGGACCACCCTGGCTCACTACAGTCACTTGGTAGGTGATGATCACGGGTGCCGTCAGTTTTTCGCGCCACCAGACGGTGCAACCGGCTGCATCTTCAATCTCCATCGTGCCGCTTTTGATGCCAACCCGGCCGCCGGGCATTTGCTCGACGACCCACCGGCCGGAGTCAGCCATGAAATCCTCGCGATAGGGCAGATCGCTCCGGACCGGGAGCACAGCCAGCAACGGAAGCAACAGCCAGCGGGACGACATGGCATGAGGCGAACCCCCAAGTTTTCGGAGCGCAAGCTAACTTCCCGCTCGTCAGCCGTCCTCAAACCCTCAATATTCTTACAGTAAGACCTACCCCCGATGAGCGCCCCCTCAATTCGCGAGATAGCCCGCACGCTGGGCTTGTCGCACACCACCGTTTCGGAAGCCCTGCGCAATTCCCCGCGGGTTAATCCCGTGACGCGTCGTCGCGTGCAGAAGGCCGCCAAGGCCGTGGGCTACCGGCCGAATCCCCTCGCCGGGGCGCTGATGTCGGAAATGCGGCGGGCGCGCTCCGGCACCTTTCGCGGGCTGCTGGCCATCCTCGACCTCGACGGGCCCAGCTACCGGCCGGCCAGTTCCAACCGCTACCACCGCGAACTCGCCCGCGGCGCCAGCACCCGTGCCGCCGAACTCGGGTTCAAGGCGGAGAGCATTGTCACCGGCACGCAGGGCATATCCGACTCCCGGCTGGACACGATCCTCCAGGCCCGCGGCATCCGCGGCCTCCTCTTGCTGCCCGTCGCCGGCAATGCCGACCTGAGCGGCCTCGACTGGTCGCATTTTGCCGGCGTCTACACCGACTACCTGATCGAGCGGCCGGCGCTGCATGTCGTCTGCCCCGACCACTACCGCTCCATGGTGTTCGCGGTGCAACGCCTGCACGCCCTCGGTTATCACCGGTTGGGACTCGTGCTGCAGTCCGACCACGATGCCCGTCTGTTGCATCGCTGGGAGGCCGCCTTCCACACCTATCACGAGCACCATGCCCAAAAGGAAGCGCTTCCCCCGCTGATCGTGCCCGAATTTGACCGCAAGACTTTCACCCGCTGGTTCAAGGCCAAGCAGCCCGATGCAGTTCTGTGCCACCGGGCCGAGGTGATGGAATGGATGACGGATTGCGGCGCGCGCATCCCCGAGACCCACGGGTTCTGCTGCCTGAACCTCACGAGCAACATCGTGCCCTGTGCCGGACTCGACCTGCAGCCAGCCTTGCTCGGCGCCCGCGGGGTGGAACTGCTGATCGCCGCCCTGCACCGCAACGACTGCGGCGTGCCCGAGCACCCCTCGACGACCACGATCCCCGCCGTCTGGGTGGACGGGCCGACCCTCCGCACCGGGTAAAATGGTTCCGGGCATCCGGTAATATTTTGTTTGCTACCCACCAGCCTTTGGGGTCTTTTCACCGCTCTTCCGGTCAGACCGGAGCCGATAAAACGGGACGTAGCTTAGCCTGGTAGAGCGCTTGCTTCGGGAGCAAGAGGTCGCGAGTTCGAATCTCGCCGTCCCGACCATTTGCCCCCAGAGGCTTACTGGGCAAGAAATGGATTGAAGCGACGCTCGTTCGCCGCCGTCGTCAGCGGCCCGTGACCGGGAGCAATGACCGCATCGTCGGCCAGCAGCCCCATGATGCGCCGGGAATGCGTCAGCTGGCGCTGGCAGCAGAAATAACCGCCGCCGAGCGAACCCGCAAAGATCAGGTCACCTGAGATCAGCAACGCGGCGCCGGCCGGCTGGGCGGTCGACTGCACCAAATAGCAGTTGTGCTCGGCCGCATGGCCTGGAGTGCTGAACGCCGTGACGCTGAGCCCGCCCACCTGCACCTGCTGTCCCTCCCCCAGCCCGCGGCATTGCGGCCAGCGGCCATTCGGCGGGCCGTGAAAATGACCGAGCTCGCTCTCGCGCAGGACGACCTCAAGTCCGCCGATATGCTCGGCCTCGTAATGCGTGATGAACACCGCGTCCAGCCGCTGGATCGACGCGGGCCAGGCCCGGTGCAACTCCGCGTGGCTGGCGCCGGTGTCAAACAGGATGGCGCTGTCGCCGCCGGTGCTGACGAGGTAGGCGTTCGCCACGCCGACACCATAGGGCATCCGCAGCGGGTGCAGGCAGAATGTCAGCCCCACGGGCTCGGGCAACGGATAGAGCCCCAGCGCAAGGGCGTTCAGCCCGACCTCGTTCAGATTGAGCGCAGCGGCCAGACGGCCGATCTCGGCCGGGTTGAAATCCGAGCGGTAGTCCACGGCATCACGCAGCCGGCCGTAGTCCACCTTCGCGGCCAGGGCGAGGCTTTCCAGGCTCAACGGCACGTTGCGCGCGGCTTTCTCGAGCACGTCGCCCAGCTCGTCTTCCAGCGCGGGTTTGTCGAGGAAGGGCAGCATGCGGGGAAGCTACTTAAAAATGGTTTACATGCCACACCGGATTGCCCCAGTTTTTTCCCCATGGACGCGGTTCAACAGGAGGTCACCGACATCTTCGTGCGCACGAAAGCGCTGTTGCAGGGGCATTTTGTCCTGCGCTCGGGCCTGCACAGCGGGCATTTTTTCCAGTGCGCGCAGGTCTGCCAGGACATGCCCGCGGTGGAGCGGCTCGGCGCGCTGCTCAAGCAGAAGCTGTGCGCGCTGGCCTTCGACACGGTGCTGGCCCCGGCGATGGGCGGTCTGGTCATCGGCCAGGAAGTGGCCCGCCAGGCGAAGTGCCGCTTCATCTTTGCGGAAAAAGAAAACAACGTGCTGGTGCTGCGCCGGGGCTTCACGCTCAAGCCCGGCGAGCGCGTGCTCGTTGTCGAGGACGTCATCACCCGCGGCGGCCGCGTGCAGGAATGCCTTGAGATTGTCCGGAAAATGGGCGGCACCGCCGCCGCCGTGGCCGTGCTGGTCGACCGCAGCGCCGGGCAGGCGAAGTTCGACGTGCCGGCGTATTCGCTGCTGGAGATGAGCTATCCCACCTACCCCGCCGACCAGGTGCCGGAGTGGCTCGCTAAGATTCCGGCCAGCAAGCCCGGGAGCTGATCCGGAAGCATATGGTCGGGCGCGACCCGCCCTTACCGGATGATGATGAACAGCACGTAGCGGTTGGAACCGCGGTAGTAAATCAGCGCGCGGTTCCGGCCCTCGATCAAGGCCCCGCGGGCGGAGGTGATATCCGTGACCGGCGTGCTGTTGATTTCCTGGATCACGGCCCCGAGCGGGAAAACCTCCCGGAAGCGCGACGAGGGCGAGATTTCGGAAATGACCAGGCCGTCCACCCGATCGGAGATCCGCAGCTCCTTGCGCAATTCGCTCGTGAGCGGCCTTACAGACACACCGGGGAGAAGTTCCCCGTTGGCGTCAGCCTCCTCCGGCAATTTGCCGAGGGTGACGTCAGCGGTCTGCGGCTTGCCGTCGCGGATGAATTTCACCGTGATTTTTGTGCCGGGAGCGGTTTGGGCTATGAAAAGCCGCAGGTCGTCGCGCGAGGCGACGGCTTTGTCATTGATGGCCGTGATGATATCCTCGCGTTTCAAGCCGGCCTTGGCGGCGGGGCCGTCGGCGGGGTTGAGATCGGTGATGATGACGCCCTTGGTGTCGCGCTTGACGCCCAATGACTCGGCCAGGTCGGGCGCCAGGGCGTCGGTCGAGACGCCGAGGTAGCCACGGGAAACCGTGCCGGTCTCGATCAGGCTATTCATGATGCTGTTTGCCAGGTTGATCGGGATGGAAAAACCGATGCCGATGTTGCCGGTCGAGGTGGAGATGATGGCCGAGTTGATGCCGACGAGGCGGCCGCGCGCGTCAATGAGCGCACCGCCGGAGTTGCCCTGGTTGATCGCGGCGTCGGTCTGGATGAAGTCCTCGTAGCCGGCGACCTCGTCGAGGATGCCGACGCGCCGGCCGGTGGCCGAGACGATGCCCATGGTCACAGTCTGGCCGACCGCGAGGGGATTGCCGATGGCGAACACGATATCGCCGACGCGCAGCTTGGAGCTGTCAGCCAGGGTGGCGGCAGGGAGGTTCTCCGCCTCGATCTTGATGACGGCCACATCGGTCTTGGGATCGGTGCCGATGACCTTGGCGGTGAATTCGCGTTCATCGTTGAGGAGCACCTTCAATTCATCCGCCTCCTCCACCACGTGGTTGTTGGTGATGATGAAGCCGTCGGTGGAAATGATGACGCCGGAGCCAAGCCCGCGCTGTTTCTGCTCACCGCCCTTGACGTTAAACTGGCGCAGAAACTCCGGCACCTGCTGGCGCACCACCTTGCTCGAGTAAACCGAGACGACGGCGGGACGGATGTTCTCCAGGGCATCGGCGTAGCTGGTGACCACCCCGGACTTGCTCTCGCCTATCGGCGTAGGGTCGATCTTGAGCACCGGCTTCCTGACCGGGATGGCCGGCTTGGCGGCGGTCTTGTCGACGGCGAGCACGCCGACCGCCAGGCCAAGAATCGAGGTGAGCAACGCAAGGAACCGGAAAACCGACTTGATGTTGAACGCCACCCTGCTGACCGGGCGGCGCCCTAATTTCATTAAGGAATCTCCGCAGCAAGCTGCGGAGAATTTTTCAGTATTCATAGGGGAAGAGTGCGGACAGAGACAATGGACACCCGCGGTGGTTCCGCAGCCAGACTAGAAGCCCTTGATTTTGAACAGGCTGGTGATGCTCTCGTTGGTATTGATGCGGAGAATGGCCTCCCCGAGGAGCGGGGCGATGCTGAGCACGGTGATGGGCAGCCCGCGCGTGTCGATCGGCACGGAGTTGGTGGTGATCAATTCGTCGATTAATCCGCCCTTGAGGCGCTCGTAGGCGATCTCGTTCAGCACGCAGTGACTGACCGCGGCCCGGATGCTTTGGGCGCCATGTTCCTTGAGGATCTTGGCGGCCGTGGTCAGGGTGCCGGCCGTTTCAGTGATGTCGTCCACCAGCAGGACGTCGCAGCCCTCCACCTCGCCAACGATGTTGATGGCCTCGACCTTGGTGGCGCTGGTGCGCTTCTTCACCACCAGGCCGAGTGAGGCGCCGAGGATGTCGGCGTAGGCCGCGGCCATTTTCATGCCGCCCACATCGGGGGAGAAGACCACGAGCTTGTTGCTGCGCTTGGTGGCGAGGTATTGGAAAAAGATCGGCGAGGCGAAGAGGTGGTCAACCGGGATGTCGAAAAAGCCCTGGATCTGCTGGCTGTGGAGATCCATGGCCAGGATGCGGTTTGCCCCGGCCGCGATGAGCAGGTTGGCCACGAGCTTGGCGGTGATGGGCACGCGGGGCTGGTCCTTGCGATCCTGCCGCGCATAGCCGTAGAACGGGATGACGGCGGTGATGCGCTGCGTCGAGGCGCGCTTGGCCGCGTCGATCATGATCAGCAGCTCCATCAGGTGATGGTTGGTCGGCGGGCAGGTGGACTGGATGATGTAGATGTCCGCGCCGCGGATGTTCTCGTTGATTTTGACGAACGACTCCCCGTCGGGAAAACAGGAGACGGTCGCCTCGCCGAGCGGCACGCCGATGCACTGGCAGATTTCCTCGGCCAGCACGCGGTTGGAAGAGCCGGAGAATATCTTGAGCTTGGTGTCCCTCATGCAACGGCGTGGTAGCGGAGATTGGAACGAGCGGGAAGATTATTCTATTTTTTCTCCAGCGCCTCGACGCGTTTGAAGAGGTCGGGGAGCCGCTGCTGGAGCACCTGCAGCCGGCGCTCGAGCATGTAGGGGATGGCCGGGGTGCCGTTGAGGTAGCTGCCGGGGGGCACGTCGCTGGCGATGCCGGTCTGCCCGCCGGCCTTGCTGCCCTTGCCAATGGTGATGTGGCCGCCCACGCCGGCCTGGCCGCCCAAAATCACATAATCCTCCAAGGTCGTGCTGCCGGAGATGCCCGCCTGGGCGCAAAGGATGCAGTGCCTGCCGATGACCACGTTGTGAGCGATCTGCACCAGGTTGTCGATCTTGGTGCCCTCCCCGACCACCGTGCGGCTGAACCGGGCGCGATCCAGGGTGGAATTGGCGCCGATCTCCACGTCGTCCTCGATGACCACCGACCCGATCTGGGGGATTTTCTCGTGGCGACCCTGGATAAATTCATAGCCAAAGCCGTCGGAACCGATCACGACGCCGGGCTGCAGCCGCACGCGGTTGGCCAGCGAGCAAGTCGAGGCAATCACGGCGCCGGCCATCACCCAGCAGCCCTCGCCGATGCGGGCGTCGCGCCCGACAAAAACGGAGGCTTGCAGCACACTGCCGGCGCCGACGTGCGCGCCGGCCTCAATCACGCACAGCGGGCCGATGTGCGCCGTGGCGTGGATTTTCGCCTTGGGCGCCACCACCGCGCTGGGATGGATGCCCGCCGGCGGCTTGGGCCAGAGTGATTGCTCGATGCGGGCGCAAACCCTGGCCAGCGCCACCGAGGGATTCTCGACGTAAAGGAATACCTGTCCGGGTTTCGGCTCGCCTTCGTAGTCCGTCGGCAGGAGCAGCACGGTAGCTTCGCTGGCCGGCACCTGGGACTTGTATTTGGCCTTGCTGAGGAACGACAGGTCGCCGGCCTGCGCCGTGGCGAGGGAAGCGATGTCACGGATCTTCAGCTTCGTCTTACCGGCCGTGCGCGAAGCTCCGACAATGGCGGCTATCTCGGCGGGAGTGTAAGCGACCTGCATGGCGACAAAAAAGCCCTGTTCGGTGGAACAGGGCTTGGCAAGAATTCTTACGGCTTCTTGGGCTCGGTCTTGGTCCCGACGTTGGGCACCGTGAAGGAAGCCGGGGCCGGGGTGGCGGGTTTGGTCGCGGGAGGCGTTGCCGCCGGGGTCGCGGCGGGCGCCGCGCTGGGCGCGGGGGCCGGCGGGCGGTCCTTGTTCACTTCCTTCACCACTTCATCAGTGATGTCGTAGGAGGGATCGGAATAGAGCACACTCGGGATGCCGAAGAGGGTCGGGCCGGACTTGTCAACGACCAGCGTCGCGCCCTTTCGCTTGGCCAGCTCGTTCACCACCTTGCTGATCTCCTCCAGCAGGAGGTCGCGGTGGGTCTTGATGCGTTGCTGGAGCGAGCGCTGGGTGTTGGTGCGGAAATTCTGCACTTCCGTCTGTTTGCGCTGGATGTCCTCCAGTTTCTTCTGGCCGTCGGCCTCGGCCTTGGCGCGGGCTTCGGTCGTGAGGAGGGTGTTCTTGGACTGCTCCATGAGCTCCTTGTATTCGTCCACCAGGGTCTGGCCCTGCTTGTTGAGCTCCTCGACCTGCTCCTGGGCCTTTTGCTCGGCGTCGCGGAACTTGGCATTGGCCTCCTCCGTCTTGTAGTGGCTGTCGTAGATCTTGGCCATGTCGACCACGACCAGTTTGAAGGCGGGCTGCGCGAGCAGGGCCGTTGAACCGGTGGCGAAGGCGGCCAGGGTGATTAAGGTGCGGATCATCTTGTTCATAATGGATGGTGGGGGTTAGAAGCGGGTGCCGAAAGAGAAATTAAACTGCGTGCCCTTCTTGTTAAACCGATCCGTGGTTAAGGGAACACCGAAATCCAGGCTCAGCGGGGCGCCGGCCACAAACAGGCGCAGGCCAACGCCGAAGTTGTCGTTATAATCGGCCGGGCTGAAATCGTAGGCGTTGGTGTTCACAAAACCTCCGTCGTAGAAGAAGGCCACCCGCACGGGCTTTACGACGTCGAGGGAGTATTCCAAGCTGACAAATCCGTAGGTTTTGCCACCCAGCGGCTCACCACTGGCGTCCTTCGGGCCAACCCCGCGAAACTCAAAGCCGCGCAGAGTCTGGGGCCCGCCGAGGAAGAACCGGTCATAAAACGGCACGCCGGGGATAAAGGTGACGCTCTGAGCCTCGGGGAGCCCGGTGACGGGGCTGGTAACACTTATGGTGCGGGTCTGCAGTTTGCTGCTGGCGCCGAAGCTCTCGACCACACCGGCGCGACCGATCACGGCCAGCACCTGTTCCTGGAACTCGGCGATCGGGAAGAATTTCGAGCCGCGGAACTCCAGCTTGTAATAATTGTTGTCTCCGCTCAGCGGCCCGCCGGCCACGATCATGTCGAGGTTGGCGTAATTGCCGCGGGTCGTGTTGATGATCTTGTCGCGCGTGTCCTGGCTCAGGGTCAGGCCCAGTCGCGAGGTGGTGGTGTTGCCGGCCAGGAACAGGATCTGGGGCGGAGCGGAGCTGGACACTTTGCCAATGTCGACCACCTCGTAGATGTAGGACAACCGCCCCTCCAGCCAGTTGAAGAGCCGCTTGCGCAGGTAGATTTCGCCGCCGGTGCGGATTTCCTCGTAAAAGGAGCTGTTGTAGTCGGAGGTGGTGCGAAAAATCTGACCCCCGAGCGCCAGCTCCCGCTCAAAGAGCCAGGGCTCCTCAAACGCCAGGATGAGCTCGCTCGATTGCGAGCCGATCTGGAAACGCAGGCGGAATTTCTGCCCATCGCCCTGGAAGAAGGAACGGCGGTTGAACAGGTCGAAATTGGACTGCGTGATCTCGGCGAACACGACCGCGCTCTCGAGCGAGCTGAAGCCCGCACCGAAGGTCAGGTTGCCCGTGCGGGCCTCCGTGACGGAGATCTTCAGGTTGCGGCGGCCGGGAATATTGGTGGATTCCGGCGTCACATTGACGGGATCCTCAAAGAAGCGCGTGTTTTCCAGGCGGAGTTTGCTGATCTTCATGCGGATGGAGCTGAAGACGTCGCCGGGCCCGAGCACCAGTTCGCGGAGGATCACGATGCTCTTGGTCTTGGTGTTGCCCTCGATGTTGATGGACTCGACCTGGAATTTCTCACTCTCGTTGACCTGGTATTCCAGGTCGATGTTGCCCGTTGACAGGTTGGGCTTGCGCACCAGCCGGACGCGGGTCTCGAGGTAGCCATCGTAGCCGTAGAAGTCCTCGAGGGACTCGACATCCTTGTCGAGCTTGGAGGGCACGAAGACCATGCCCTTTTTCTGCCGCGGCACGAGGCGGAGCAGTTTCTCCGGGTAAATCTTGTTACCCTTGAAGCTGATGTCGCCAATCTTGTATTGGCGCCCCTCGTTGACGCGGATGGTGATGATCAGCCGCTCCGGTTTTGGGTAATCGAAGGTGATCTTGTCCTCCGCGATCTCCACGTCGAGGTAGCCCTGCTCCTTGTAATAGTCGCGGAGTTTGCCGAGGTCATCGTCAAACTCGTCATCCTTCAGCCGGCCACCGCCGGTGAGCCAAGAGAAGATATGCCATTTCCTGGTCTCCATCTCCTTGCGCAGGCGCTTGGCCTTGACGTGGTCGTTGCCGACAAAGTTGACCGCGCCGATCTTCACCCGGGCGCCTTCCCGGATCTTGAAGGTGACCGTGCCGAAACCGGTGCTGCGATTGCGGTCGATGCTGTAGGTGACCTGCGCCTGATTGTAGCCGCTTTTCTGGTAGAACACGTAGATTTTCTGGGCGTCGTCCTTGACCTGGCGTTCGTCGAGCGAGCCGTTCGCCGCACTCTTGATCTCCTTGATCAGGCGGCGGTCTTTGTAGGCCTTGGCGCCCTCGAAGCGGATGCTCAGGACGCGGAACTTCGGTGTGACCTCAAAGACGAGGTTGACCGCCGCGGGTCCCATCACCTCGCGCTTGACCTCGATGAACTCGAACAGGCCGGTCTTGTAGAGGGAGCGAATGTCGCGGTCGATCAGCGCCTCGTCCAGCTCGGTATCCTCGCGCAGCGCCATGTTGGCGCGCACGATTTGCTCGCTGATATTGGCCATGCCCACGAACTTGATCTTGATCGTGCCAATCTTGGGCGCCGGTGCGGCGGGTGCCGCCTGCGCCGGTGCGGGCGCGGATTGGGCGAGCAATCCCGCGGCGGCGGAAGACAGAAGGATTGTGGCGAGTAAAACCCGGGAAAACGGGTTACGGAGTGAAGTTTTCAAAGCGCGTAATTTCTTGAAGGAAAGTTAGTTTCAAATCACCTACCGGTCCGTTGCGCTGCTTGGCAACGATTAAATCCGCGGCAGTGGCGGCGGTCTGGAATTTTTCGTCGGAATCCTTGGGGCGGGACAGCATTATTACCACGTCGGCATCTTGCTCGATGGAGCCGGATTCGCGCAAGTCCGACAGGCGGGGGGTGCGGTTTTCCTTCTCCGACGAACGGTTGAGCTGGCTTAGAACAATAACCGGCAGATCTAGTTCCTTCGCCATCGCCTTTAATCCGCGCGAAACCTCGGCCACCTGCTGCTCGCGCGGCGCGCGCGAGTCGGTGCCGCTGACCAGCTGGAGGTAATCCACGATGATCAGGCCGAGTTTCTTGCGGGCATAGATGCGCCGGGCCTTGGCCCGCATTTCCATGATCGTGAGGTTGCTCGAGTCGTCGACCAGGATGGGGGTCTTCTTGAATTCCTCGGCCGCCTGCCCCAGCGCGTTGACCTCGCGGCCGTCGCGGCCGACCATGCCGTCGCGCAGGAGCTTGATGTTCACCCGCGAACGCGCGCAGAGCATGCGCAAGGCCAGCTGCGACGAGCTCATTTCGAGCGAAAAAATCAGGGTCGGCACCGGCTCGGCCTTGCCCGGCTTCGGCAGCGCCGCGGCCTCGGCCACATTCAGCGCAAAGCTCGTCTTGCCCATCGAGGGCCGGGCCGCGATGACGATCATTTCCTGCCGCTGGAACCCGAACGTCATCGCATCGAGGTCCTTGAAGCCGGAGGTCACGCCGGTCAGCTCGCCCTTCTTCATGAGCAGCTTGGCGATGACCGTGTTCGCCTCCTTGATGGATTCCTTGATTTCCTGCGCGCTGTCGCTGACCCGGTCCTGCGTGACCTTGAAAATATCCTGCTCCACCCGGTCCACGAACTCCTCGAGTCCGCCGCTGAAGCCGTAGCATTGCTCGACCGCGCCGGTCGCCGTCTTGATCAGCTCGCGCAGCAGGTGCTTCTCGCGGACCTTGTCGATGAAGTAACCGGCGTGCGCCGTCGTCGGGATCTTGCCCGTGACCTGCATCAGGTAGGCGAAGCCGCCGACCGCCTCGAGCTGGCGGCGCGTCTTCAGCTCCTCGGCCAGCACCTCGAGCGTGACCGGCGGGCTCTTTTGGTAGAGCTCGACGATGATCTGGAAAAGCAGCCGGTTGGCCGGAAAATAAAATGAATCGGCGGTGAGCCGGGCTTCCAGGCAGCGGGCGATGGTGTCGCTGCCGTCGAGCAGACAGCAGGCGATGACGTGCTCCTCGGCGTCCAGGCTGTGCGGCGGGGAGCGGTCGGACGGAGCCGCAGGCAGCGCCGGCTCGGGCGATGGCTGGTTGCGCCGGGGAATAACGGGCGTCTGGGCCATGTCCGGTTCGGGGTGAACGTCGCGGCAACGTTACGATGCGGCGGGCTCGATCGGGTTTTCGGAGACGACGTCGAAGGACAGCTCGACGCTGACCTCGGGGTGCAGCTTGATCCGCACCTCATGCTTGCCGAGCGTCTTGATCGGCTGGCCGAGGTGGATCCGGCGCTTCTCGACAGTGATGCCGGCGGCGGCCAGCTTATCGTGGATGTTGCTTGCGGTGACGGCGCCGAAGAGCTTGCCGCCTTCGCCGGTCTTCACCGCGATGGCGATGCCCGCCTTTTCAATCTGCCTGGCCAACGCCTGCGCGCCGTCAAGCTCCTTGGCTTCGCGGAGGCCGCGGGCCTTCTTGAGCGCCTCGACCCGCTTGCGGTTGGACTGCGTGAGCGGCAGGGCCAGGCCCTGGGGCAGGAGGAAATTGCGCGCGTAACCGGCGCGGACTTTGACCTGGTCGCCTTCGGCGCCGAGGCCGTCGACCGGTTTGGTGAGAAGAACTTCGTGGTTAGCCATGAACGGAATGGTGTTGAATGATTCGGATTAAGTGAGGGCGAAGGGCACGGTTAAAACGGCACGTCTTCGTCGAGATTTTCCTGGGCCGCAGGGGCTGCGGGTTTGGGGGTGCTGCGGGCCGCCGCCCCACCCTCGCCGCCGCCGGCCGCAGCGCCGCCATCGCCGCGCCCGCTGCCGAGAAACTGGAAATTATCGCAGACCACCTTCATGCGGCTGCGCTTTTCCTTGGTGGTCTTGTCCTCCCACTGGTCGAGGCGCAGGCGGCCCTCGACGAAAAGCGGACGGCCCTTGGTGCAATACTTGGCGATGTTCTCGCCGGACTTGCCCCAGGCCTCGATGTCGACGTAGGTCACCTCTTCGCGGTCGGCGCCGGACTCGTCGCGGAACTTGCGGTTCACCGCCAGGCTGAACTGGCAGATGGCGGTGCCCTTCGGCGTGACCCGCAGTTCGGGGTCGCGCGTCAGGTTGCCGATAAGCATCACTTTGTTGAGGTTGGCCATGGATTTGGGGCGGCGCGAAAACGCGGTCAGGCGTTCTCGACGAGCGCGCGGTAGACGCTGTCATTGAGCCGCAAGCGCTCGTGAAGTTGGGCGGGGGCGCCGGCGGGCGCCGAGAAATTCATCTGCACGTAGACGCCGGCGGGGAATTTGTCGTCGGTCTTGCGGATGAATTCGCGGCGGCCGATGTTCTCGACAGCGGTGACCTCGCCCTGCACGGCGG
>JAYUGX010000042.1:0-2029 GCA_043738215.1 Lacunisphaera sp. | reverse complement strand
CAGCATCGCCGAGATCAAGGGCGCCCGCGCGCTCGGCATCTTCGGTGACAGCGTGACGACCGACCACATCTCGCCCGCCGGCGCCATCAAGAAGACCTCGCCCGCCGGCAAATACCTGCTCGATAACGGCGTGACCTTTGAGGATTTCAACTCCTACGGCTCGCGCCGGGGCAACGACCGGGTGATGACCCGCGGCACCTTCGCCAATGTCCGCATCAAGAACCTGATGCTCGGCGGCGAGGAGGGCGGCAACACCCTCGGGCCCGACGGCGCGAAGACATCCATCTACGACGCGTCCATGGCCTACCAGAAGGCCGGCGTGCCGCTCATCGTCCTCGCCGGGCAGGAATACGGCACCGGCTCCTCGCGCGACTGGGCCGCCAAGGGCACCAATCTGCTCGGGGTGAAGGTCGTGGTGGCGCAGAGTTTCGAGCGCATCCACCGCTCCAACCTCGTCGGCATGGGCGTGCTTCCCCTGCAATTCAAGGAGGGCACAACGGCCCAGACCCTCAAACTCGACGGCAGCGAGAGCTACGACGTCGTGGGTCTCACCGCCGCGATCAAGCCCCAGCAGGACCTGACGCTCAGGATCACCCGGAAGAGTGGCACGGTCGAGCAGGTGCCGGTGCGCTGCCGCATCGATACGCCCATCGAGATCGATTACTACCAGCACGGCGGCATCCTGCCCTACGTGCTGCGGCAAATTGTCGCGAAGAATTGATTTGTAGGAGCCTGCTTGCCGGCGAGGATTTCAACCATCGCTGGTAAACAAGCTCCTGCAACCTTCACCCATGCCCGATCCCACCAAGCCCGTCTTTCTGGTCGATGCCTACGCCACCCCGGTGATGGTGCGCATCGACGGACGGGCATCGTTCACGAACAGTGGCGGCCTGAAGGATTTTTTCAACGAAATGTTCAAGCACGGGAAAAAGCGCTTCGTGGTGGACTTCCAGCTATGCACGAGCATGGACAGCACCTTCCTCGGCGTGCTGGCCGGCGCGGCGCTGGAGCTCCGCCGGCAGACGCCGCCGGGCACCCTCACGCTCGTGCGCGTGGGGGAGCGCAACCTGGAGCTGATCCGCAACCTCGGGCTGGACCGGCTGGCCACGGTGGACGCCGGAAACTTCCCGCTGCATGACCACGGCGCCAAGACTGGGCTGGACATGCGCGCCAAGTCGGAGATTGAGAGCGCCCGGCTGATGCTGGAGGCGCACGAGAATCTCGTCACGACGGACGCCGCCAACGCCGCCAAGTTCCAGGATGTGCTCGCCTTCTTGCGCAACCGCGTGGAATCCCGCTAGGCTGCGCCCATGATGCTTTTCCTGCTCGGCGGTTTTCTCGGCGCGGCGCTGGTCTACGCGCTCTACTGGCGGGCCCAGCGCGAGGCGTCCCGTCACGAGGAGGAGAAGCAGGCGCTGATGGAGGAACGGCAGATCGTGCTCGATTACATGCACACCATGGTGGACGCCGTGGGTGAGCGGCTGCCCCGGGAGGAGCTGTTCCAGCGCATCGTGCACGCGGCGATTTTGAGCACCGGGGCGCTGAGCGCCTGCATCTTCGAGAAGGGGAGCGACAACCTGATGCGCGGCGCGGCGGTCGAGGGCCTGTTCCCGCCGCACCGGCCGATCGCCGACGCCCAGCGGATGAAGCTCGGCTCGCGTGCCAAGTTCATCGAGCAGGTGCTGAAGTCGGAGTCATTTCCCGTCGGCGAGGGTATCGTCGGCCGCGTCGCGGCCACCGGCCTGGGTGAGCTGATCCCGCGGGCCGAGGGAGATCCGCGCGTCGTGAAGCACGACGACCTGGCCCTCGTGGTTCGTTCCGTCATCGCGGCCCCCATCACGGTGCGGAAGCGGCTCATCGGCGTGCTCGCAGTGTGCAACGCGGCCGACGGCCTGCCGTTCAGCACGACGGACTACTCGCTGGTGGCGGCGCTGGCCGAGCAGGCCGGCCTCGCGGTGCACAATGCGGATTTCCTCTCCCTGCAGGTGGACAAGCAGCGGCTCGACCTCGACCTCGCCCTGGCCAGCGA
>JAYUGX010000041.1:0-2058 GCA_043738215.1 Lacunisphaera sp. | reverse complement strand
GGCACGGCATTTTTCTCCTGACCACCGGTGGGTTGCCCCGCTGGGCGGGTGGCGTGCTGGTCGTGGCCTATGGCGGATTTGTCTGGGCGGGGCTGTTGGGTTGATAATGGGGTAGGGGCGCTTGCCCTCAAGCGCCCCGGGCCGTTGGGGGCAACGGCCCCTACCGTCCGTCTTCTGTTCTCTGGTTCCCAATCACTCCAGCGGGTCTTCGCGGAATTTTGTGCTCAGGTCCACGAAGGGTTTCTGCGCGGCCAGCCACAGCGGATCCTTCCGGATGTCGGTCATCGTCTTCGTGGTGTGGTTGCAGAAAAGGTAACTCGCCGAACCGAGCCGGATGCAGGCGTCGAAGTGCGTCCCGTCGCCCTTGTGGATGAATTCAAAGTCACCGACGGCCATCTGCCGTTGCTCCATCTCCGCGCGCAGGGGCTCGATGTCGTCCTTGAATCTTTTCTGGTAGGTCTGCGCTCGCGGGCCGTCATAGGCCAGAATCACGCCCTGCTCGGTGGCGAGTTTCACCAGCACCCATTCGTCAAAGACGGGCTTGTTGTAGAGTGTGTTCATGCGCCCGAGGGCGATGATGGTGGCGGAGCGGGCGTCGGAGAGGTTCATGCGAGGGTTCGCCGTGTTATTGCGCGAAGACGGGAAACGAGGCCAGAATAATGTGGGCGCCGGCGCGGGATTTACGCTCCGCACACGACCGGGGCGGCATTATGGCCGAGGTCGGGTGTGGCAAGCCCGGCTCTCACTCCAGCAGCAGGACAAATCCGCCCTGCGGCTGCAGCGTGACCTCCAGTTTTTCCCCCGGCGCGAGCCGCACCGTCTCGCGGCGGAACGACAGGTTGCCGTCCCCGCCGTCGGTGATGAGCGTGCCGGCGCCGCCGTGGCCGGACAGTTCGCTTAAGTCCAGCGTGAGAGTCTTCGCGGCCGCCTCGGCATTGATGCCGGCGGCATACCAGCGGCCTTCGCCCCGGCGCGCGAGGACGACAAACTTCCCCGGATAACCGGCGAGGAATCTCGTGTCGTCCCACACGCTGGGCACGCCCTTGACGAAATCGCGCACATAATCCGGCGCCTGGGCCATGCCCTCGGGAATTTCCGCATAATGCTGGATGCCCGAGGTGAACAGCACGGCGAGCGCCAGCTCGAAGGCACTGGTGGTGCGGCGCGAGATGCGGTTGATATGGTCGAGCACCATCGGGGTGAAATCCATCGGGTCGAAAACATTGCGGGTGAACGGCAGCATCGCCGCGTGCGCGGGCTCCTCGTCGGCGTTCTTCTGCTCGAACGTGATGAATTCCAGGCCCTTGATCGCCTCCATGCTCATCAGGTGCGGATAGGTCCGCTGCCAGCCGCGTGGGAGGGTCGCGCCGTGGAAGTTCATCAGGAAGCCATACGGCGCCGCGTCGGCGAGGATGTCGTGGTAGTAATTGATCACCGACTGGCCGTCGCCGCCGAAGAAATCAACCTTGAGCCCGGCGACACCCATCGCCTTCAGCCGCTCGAATTCCTGCACCCGGCTCTCGTGCGTGAGCATCCGGTCGCGGGGCGTCTGCGGTGCCGTGTTCCAGTCTCCGGCCGAGTTATACCACAGGAGAATCCGCACGCCCCGGCCGCGGGCGTAATCCACCAGCTCCTTCACGCGGTCGTAGCCAATCTGCTTGTCCCACAGCCCGTCGATCAGGCAGTAGCGCCAGCCCATCTCCGCGGCGTAATCAATGAATCTTTTTTGCACCTCGTAGTTCGTGTTCCGATCGCCCAGCAGCGGCCAGCTCCACGCCGCCTTGCCGGGCGCGATGGCCGGGTCGTGGGGCGACGCCGGCGGCTCGGCGAGATCAATGCCCAGCATGGACTCGGCGATGGTCTTGAGGCTCCCGACCGCAATGATCCGCCACGGCGTGAGCCACGGGAGCCCTGACTCGGGATTCACCGGGCCGCCCTGGAAATTCTCCCGGGGATCGGGGAAGCCGATGGTGTATTCTCCGTCAGGCGATTCGGCGCGCAGCCGCGTGCCGCAATAGTTTCGTGCCAGCGATCCCTCGCTCACCAGCAGCCAGGTGT
>JAYUGX010000040.1:0-2060 GCA_043738215.1 Lacunisphaera sp. | reverse complement strand
CGGATGCGGTGTTGGCCATGGGTCTTAAATAGGTTGGAAAGGGCTAAAACTCAGAGCCCGGGCGGTGAGTCAAGGGAGAATTCGATTGCCGGCCCGTGCTCCCCCGGTCCATTTCCCTCACCCCATGACTTGGTCCCAAAACTACTCCCCGCTGGGTGGTGTGGGTTTGTCCGCTCTCGTGGCCGCCCTGCCGGTTGTAATCCTGCTCGGTTTGCTGGCCTTCTGGCATGTGCGAACGCAACTCGCGGCGCTGGCCAGCCTGCTGGTAGCGATGGTCCTCGCGATTCTCGTCTATCGCATGCCGCCCTCGCTCACGGTGGCTGCGGCCGGCTACGGCGCGGCGTTCGGACTCTTCCCCATCGGCTGGCTGATTCTCAACGCCATCTTCATCTACCAGCTCTCCGTCGAGACCGGCCAGTTCGCCGTCCTGCAGGCCAAGATCGCCGGCGTCTCGCGCGACCGCCGCATCCAGGCCTTGCTGATCGCGTTTTGTTTTGGCGCTTTCATCGAGGGCGCCGCCGGTTTCGGAGCCCCGGTCGCCATCACCGGCGCGTTCATGATCGGGCTCGGCTTCAAGCCGCTCGAGGCCGCCAAGCTCGCGCTGATCGGCAACACCGCGCCTGTCGCCTTCGGGTCGCTCGGCATCCCGCTCGTCACGCTCGCGCCGCTTACCGGTCTGGATTTGCATCAACTCAGCGCGATGGTCGGCCGGCAGCTGCCGTTTTTCTCCCTCATCGTCCCGTTCTGGCTCGTCGCGGCGCAGGCCGGCTGGCGCGGGATGCTCGGAGTCTGGCCCGCGTGCCTCGTGGCGGGCGGGACGTTCGGCGTGATGCAGTTTCTCCTGAGCAATTTCCACGGCCCCTGGCTCGTCGACATAGTCAGCGGCGCCGCTGCAATGGCCGCCGTCGTCGTGCTGATGTGTTTCTGGCAGCCGAAGGAGGAATCCATCAACCCCGGGGCGGCGCCGGCGGCCCCTGCCCGCGCGACAGGTCCCGCGGCGAAGGCCTGGTTGCCGTGGATTTTCCTGACGGTCTTCGTATTCCTCTGGGGCCTGCCGCAAGTGAAGTCGGCGCTGAACTCGGTGTATGCACCGGAAATCCCCGTCCCTGCTTTGCATCTCGCGGTGCAGAAGATGCCACCGGTGGCGCCAAAGCCCACCCCCGAGAAGGCTATCTTCACCTTGAATCTCCTTTCCGCCACCGGCACGGCGCTCTTGCTGGCCGGCCTCGCCTCGGTGGCTGTCCTCCGTGTCCCTGCGCGGCGCGCGCTGGCGATCTACGGCCAGACCTTGTGGCGCGTGCGCGTCTCGCTGCTGACGATCTCGGTGATGATGGCGCTCGGTTACACGACGCGCTACAGCGGCACCGACACAACGATGGGCCTCGCCCTGACCGGCACGGGCTGGCTGTTCCCATTTTTTTCGCCGCTCATCGGCTGGCTGGGCGTGGCGCTCACCGGCAGCGACACCTCGTCCAACGTCCTCTTCGGCAACCTGCAAAAGGTTTCCGCGGAGCAACTCGGTTTCCCGCCGATCCTGATGTGCGCGTCGAACAGCTCCGGCGGCGTCATGGGCAAGATGATCGATGCGCAGAGTATCGTCGTTGCCAGCGTCGCGACGGGCGGCCGGCCCGACAGCCCCGACGCCGGCACGGTGCTGCGGGCCGTCTTCTGGCACAGTGTCTCGCTTGCGCTTCTCGTCGGCCTCCTCGTGATGCTGCAGGCTTATGTGTGGCCCGGCGTCGTGCCCGGGCATAAATAAAACCAAACGCGCAGTCCGGGTGGAACTGCGCGTCGGCGGAAAAATCTTAGTTTTGGGGCCGGTAAGCCGGATTCTGTCTGCCACCTTTGCAGGCGGCGTGATCTTCATTTCTCTAGGTGCGCCCGAAAGCGCGGCCTCTCCGGACTGCCGGCTTGCGCCGGCGCCGCGGAATGCGACTAACCCGGGACTGTCCGACGGGCCACCGAGTCCCCTATTTAGTCTTGCACCGGATTGGGTTTTTCGTGCCGCCGTCGTTGCCTTCGGCGCGGTGGGCTCTTACCCCACCTTTTCACCCTTACCC
>JAYUGX010000039.1:0-2065 GCA_043738215.1 Lacunisphaera sp. | reverse complement strand
CAAGCCTTGGTCGCCGTGGCGACTTCGTAGGCCGCGTCGCCGAGTTCATCGAGCGCCTGCATCTTCTCCGCGACCGCGCCATCCTTCGCCTCCTGCTTCTCGACACAGCGGCTGATGGACGTCACGAATGTCGCCAGTTCCGTGATGGCCTTGACGAGCGGCGGTTTGCCGGCCCAGAGCGCCTTGTTCTTGTCCGAGGTTAAAATCGCCAGCACGGCGACGATGGCGCGCAGCCGCGCCGATTGTTTCGAGTTCATGGGATTAAGTTTGGACAGCCGCCTTGAGAGAGAACAACGCTCCGGACCAAGCGCCACGACCACACGGTCGCGCGCCCCGGAAACCTTGTTACGATCAGCAACGTTGCCGTCACATCAGGATTGGTCGGAAGAATTGAAACCTTGTTTAGAAAAAAGATCATCGGGAGGAACGAGGCGGTGAAGGGGCCGGGCTGAAAGCCGGAAAGATGATAGCCCGCGAGCTCTACGCGAACTTGATTGACTTTGTTCACAGCCTGTTCACATGTTGTCCCCGGTTCGAGGGACAAATGCCGGCCCCGTGCCGTGTGAACGATGCGCCGAGGCGTGTCGGTCCTATATCCCTCAACCGAATGGTGTCCACCCAAGATCGCTACAACGAGGCATAGAGAAGGGTGAGGCGGGCCACCGCAGCTTCTTCCGTAAGCTTTTCGCGCAGGGCGTGGCGCAACCAGCGGAGGAACTTCACCGAGCGCTGGGTGGCCCGCCGCAGGCCCATGCGCAGGGTCGTGAGGGGGCTCCCCGCCCGCCGTGCCGCCTGCTTCATCTCTTGGTGCCGTTCCTGCCGCCGCTGGTCTTCGGCCTCGTTGCTCACGCCGTGTTCCCGCTCCAGTCGCGCTTCATAGATCAATAGCAGGTTGTGGGTCAGCGCCACCAGTTGCCCTTGCGTCGCCTTGGCCTCGAGGCTCGTGCCCCAGGCTTTCTTCTCGCCCAGCTTGTTCTTGATCTCATCGAAGACTTTTTCCACGTCCCAGCGGCGGCGGTAGAGTTCGGCGATGACCCCGGCGGGCAAATCCATTTCGTTGGTCAGGAATTCGTAGGCCTGGCCGGTGGCGGGATCGGTGTAGGCGATGATCCGCATCGGGTGGCCGGCGCGCGTCATGATGTGGCGGTCGGCGGTGACGCCGCGCTGGCGCGGGTCCTGCGGATCCACGGGGCGCTCGTCCAGCCAGTCGTAGACCATGCCCTCCTTGACCCGGCTGATGAAATACACCGCGCACTCGCGCTGGCAGCGTTTCCAGTAGGTGAAGTCGAGGCCGGCCTTGTCGTAGATGATGAGCACGCGTGTTCCTTTGGGCACGTCGTGGCGCAGGCCGGAGGGCTTGAGTCGTTTGAGCACGCTCATGTCGTGTTCGTGCAGGCCTTGACCCGCAGCCAGGTGGCGGAGTTGATGACCGCGCAGGTCCAGGCTGTAGAAGTGGCCGACGGCCATCTTGACGCCGTCGTGCCGGGCGTCGTGCGTGGCGGCCTGGTGCCAGTGGCCGTCGAGGGCAAAGCACTGGTAGTGCTTCAACTCCGGCAGATGGGCCAGGTGATCGGGCAGCGCGGCGGCGGTCAGCAGGCGGCGGTTGACGTCGCGGACCAGGTCGAGCCGGCGCGGACTGTTTTGGGCCACGAAGTAGTTGGAGCGGCTGGGTTGATAGTCAAAGCGCGGGCCGTGTTCCTGGAGGAAGGCCCGGCCGCTCTCGGCCCGTTCGAGGACACGCTGAACGCCCAGGCGCAACCAGTCCTCATCCGAGTACTCGGGACACGGGTAGGTGTGGGGCGAGGCGGCGATGAGACCGTCGAGGGGTTGGAAGAAGGCGTCGTTCACGCAGGTGGAATCGAGAGGTGTATGCATCGAGGTCGATTTTGAGCGACCTCATCGAGGTCAAGGCTATTCCTTGGATCAGCGCGCCCTGCCACGGGGTTATTCCAGGAAAACCTCCACCCGACAACCTCCGCCAACTCGACGCGCGGCAGGCGATCTGGAGCACCGCAGTCCATGTCATATCGCCGGTCTCACGCGGCAATCATGGCCACCATTCCCT
>JAYUGX010000038.1:0-107975 GCA_043738215.1 Lacunisphaera sp. | reverse complement strand
ATGGACTGGTGTCAATTGGCGGGCAGTGGACTTTGTGGGAGGTTTTTTGTGCCCTTTTGTGCATATTGTGGCCAATTCTTCGTCATGGCTGCGCAGCCCAACATTCTCTGGATTCTGACTACTCAGTGGAGGGCGTCGGCGACGGGCTATGCGGGCGACGTGAATGCGCGGACGCCGTGGCTCGACGGGCTGGCGAGCGAGGCCGTCAACTACACGCAGGCCGTCACGCCGCATCCGATGGGGCCGCAGGCGCGCGCCGCGCTGCTGACGGGCAAGCTGTGTCCGGAGAACGGCGTGAGCGGATACTGGGATGCGTTGCCGATTTATGATGAAAAGAAAAACCCGGCGGGAGGTCGGGTTCCACCCGGCGGTCATAGACCGCCGCTACAGACGTCTTTAGGCCGGACTGTGGCGCATGCGTTGAAGGACCGGGACTATGCGACGGCATTTTTTGGCAAGTGGCATCTGGCGGAGCGCGACCGCAAAGCGCCGTTCGTCGGCGAAGCGCATGCGAAACAGATCGTGCCACCGGAGCGGCGCGGGGGTTTCGAGTTGTGGGAGGGATTCGAGAGCGGATACTTGCTGAACGATCCATGGCTGCATGGGACGCGGTTGCCGCAGCCGAAGCATTTCAAGGGATATCAGGCGGAGGTGCTTTGCCAAAGAGCAGCAGCATGGAGCAGGGAGCAGGAAGCAAGGAGTGCGGCAAGCGGACAGCCTTCCTTCTGTGTGGTGAGTCTGGAGGCGCCGCATCCGCCGTATCATGCACCGGCGCCACATGTGGCGGAGGTGACGCCGTCTGAATTAAAACTGCGGGCGAATGTGCCGACTGGCGGCCCGGTCGAGCAACAGGCTCGTGAAGAACTGGCGGGCTACTACGCACACATCGAGGCGACCGACCGTGCGATAGGAAAATTGATGGCCGAGGTGGATCTGGCCGAGACCATCGTCGTGTTCACCTCGGTGCATGGGGATATGCATGGAGCCCACGGTTTATTCCGCAAAGCCTGGCCTTACGACGAATCAGTTCGCGTGCCGCTCCTGATTCGGAGGCCTGAGGCGAGAGGCATGGGGCGAGAGGATACAAGCCCAGTAAGCCTGGTGGATTTGCCGCATATGGCGGTGGCGTGGGCCGAGGGGCGGGAGTGGCATTGCAAGCACGACAGCGCGGTCATCTCGATGCCGAGTGCGACGGAGATTCCGCTGCAGTGTCCGGTGGCGTGGCGGGGGTTCCGTAGTGCGAAGCACAAGCTGGTGTTGAACGCGGATGGCAGTCCGTGGATGTATTTCGACCTGGAGTACGATCCGTTGGAAATGAAAAACCTCGCCGATGATCCGGCGAGGTCGCGAGAGATCGAGGAGCTTATAAAATTGATGTAGGAGGAGAGAACACAAAGAAGCGAAGAAGCGAAGCCAGACTAATGCAGTTTGGCCACGGATGGCACGGATGAACACGGATACAATTAAGAGGTAGGGCCAGCAGCTAAGCGGTCGCTTTGCTGCTTAGTGTGAGAAATTATTTCACCCGTTGGCCGTGCTTGATGACGAGGTCGACGCGCTGGAGGAGGTCGATGTAGCGGAGCACGTCGCCCTTCACTGCGATGATGTCGGCGTATTTGCCTTCCTGAATCGTGCCGTAGTCGGCGTCCACCTTCAGGGAGACCGCAGGCCAGTAGGTGGCGGCGCGAATGGTGGTCATGGGGTCAACACCGAGCCTGTTGACCCAGATGTCCATTTCGCGCCAGGTGGACTGGTTGTGGAATTTCATCGGGATGCCGGAGTCGGTGCCGATGAGCAGCACGAGGCCGGTCTTCTGCAGCTGGGCAAACTTGGCGGCGGAGGTTTTCGCCCGGAGCGGGGTGATCTGGTAGTAGGCGAGCCAGCCGGGGTTTTTCACCGAGGCCTTGATGTCGGCGACGATGTCGGCGGGGACGTCGAGCTGCCAGCCGGTGTCGTCAATGTGCATCGGGTTGGCGACGGTATATTCGTAGTTGAAGAAACCCTCGATGGTGGGGCACCAATACATCGGGCCGAGCGCCATCTTGGCGGTGCGCTCCTGGATCGCGGCGATGATGTCGGGCGGATACTCCGGCGCGGTGGCTAGGCCGGTATGCTCGAAGCGGTCGACGCCGTATTTGAGGCCGAGGCGGATTTCGTCGGGCCGGTGGGCGTGGGCGATGACGGGGAGCTTGTGCGCGTGGGCCTCGGTGACCACGGCCTCGATCTCCTCGCCGGTCATCTGGTCCTGGTCGATGAGCTTGATGACGTTGACGCCGGCGTCGGCGAGCTGCTTGACCTTGGCGCGGGCGTCGGCGGCGCCCTTGACGCCCCAGCGGAATACCTCGGTGCCGGGGTAGGCCTCATGCTGGATGAAAGGGCCGGAGATGTAGAGCGTGGGGCCGGGAATCTCGCCCTTGGCGATGCGGGAGCGGACACCGAGGCTGGCTTCGAGCGGGGCGCCGAGGTCGATGGCGCTGGTGATGCCGGCATTGAGCAACTGGTGCGCGGCGGCGGGCATGATCTCCTTTTCGAGGCGGGCGGGGTAGGTCTTGTCCCAATGCGGATAATCGGAATGGCCGAGCAGCATGGTATGGACGTGGCAGTCCCAAAGACCGGGGAGCACGGACATGCCGGCGAGCGAGACCACTTCGGCGCCGGCGGGGACGGGCAGGGTGTCGATGGTGCCGACGGCCTTGATGCGCTCGTTCTCGATGAGGATGACGCTGTGGTTGACCGGCGCGCCGCCCCAGCCGTCGATCAGCCGGCCGCCGACCAGCGCGGTGACCTTGGCGTGAAGAGTGACCGCAGCAAATAGAACAAGGCACAGTGCGCAGGGAATTCTCATGCAGGGAGTGTGCAAAGCCTGACGCGCAAGAAAACCAAAAAGCACCAGAAAACACAAAGGCACGAAGAAATGGAGGGCTCAGCTCCCGCTGAGCCGCGGCCCAGCAGGAGCTGGGCCCTCCACCAACTCAGCTGCTCTTCGGGCCGAAGAACTGCGCGATGGCCGCTTGGATCTCGTCGATTTTCACCGGCTTGCTGATGTAATGGTCCATGCCCGCCTCGAGGCAGCGTTCGCGGTCGCCCTGCATGGCGTTGGCGGTGAGGGCGACGATGACGGGCTGGCGCTCCTTCGGGATCGTGGCGCGGATTTCGCGGGTGGCGGTGTAGCCGTCCATCTCCGGCATCTGGCAGTCCATGAAGAGGAGCTGGTAATCCCGCTCGCGCATGGCCTGCACGGCCTCGAGGCCGTTGGCCACCGCGTCGGCGCGATAACCCATGCGCTCCAGGTAGCGCAGCGCGACCTTCTGGTTCACGAGATTGTCCTCCACCAGCAGGATCTCGAGGGGAATGGTATCGGCGAGACGGATCGCCACGCCGGAAATAAACGGAGCGGTGGTGATGGTGCTGGGGCCGGTGATGACATGCCGGAGAGTGTCGTGCAGCGGGTAAGGCTTGATGGGCTTGGGCAGCCGGAAAAGGTGGGAATCATTGCTGTCGCCCCGACGCGGGCCCCCGGCGGCGGGAGTAAGCAGGATGATGGGCAATTCCGGATTGGCGGAGCGCAACTCGGCCACCAGTTCAAGGCCGGAGCTGCCGGCCAGTTCCTCATCAATGATGGCGGCGGAGAGCGGCCGAGACGCCGCGAGTTTCCGGGCGCCGGTGGCATCCGCGGCAACCAATGGGACCAGTTGCCAGCTCTTCAGGCAATTCGCGAGCATGGTGCGGTTGACCGGAAGGTCGTCCACGGCGAGCACCACGCACCCGGCGGGCAGGGCGGCAAAAAGCGGCGGCATGTCGCGGTCGGTGACATTGACCGCAAGGGTCTGGATGCAGAAGTGGAAACGGGAGCCGACGCCCGGCGTGCTGGTCACATCGATGCTGCCGCCCATGAGCTGGGCCAGCCGGTCGCAAATGGCGAGGCCGAGCCCCGTGCCGCCGTATTTGCGCGTGGTGGAGGAGTCCACCTGGGTGAAGGGCTGGAACAGCTGGCCCATCCGGTCGGGCGGGATTCCGATGCCGGTGTCGGTGACAAAGAAATCGAGCAGGATCTTTTCGTCCGTCGGCCGCGCCACCGTGTCGGCGGCCGCGGTCACCTCGAGGGTGACCGAGCCGCTGGCGGTGAACTTAATGGCGTTGTTCATCAGGTTGACCAGGACCTGGCGGAGGCGGGTGATGTCACCGAGCACCACGTTCGGCACGAGGGGATCGATGGAGTAGGCGAGCTCGATGCTCTTCGCGGCGGCCTGCGCGGCGAAGATGTCAATGGCCTCCTCGACGCACTGCGCGAGCTCGAAGGGCTGGTTCTCCAACTCCATCTTGCCGGACTCGATCTTGGAGAAATCGAGGATCTCGTTGATGATGGAGAGCAGGGAATCGCCGCTGGTGCGGATGGTGTTGACATAGTCGCGCTGCTCGGCGCTGAGGTCGGTTTCGAGCAGGAGGCTGGTCATGCCGATGACGCCGTTCATCGGGGTGCGGATCTCGTGCGACATGGAGGCGAGGAACTCGGACTTCGCGCGCGAGGCGGCGTCCGCCTCGGACTTCGCGCGGCGGAGCTGCTGCTCGGTCTCGACGCGCGCGGTGATGTCGGTCTCGATGGCGATGTAGTTCTCGACCACGCCCTCGTCGCTGAGGACGGGCTGCACGTTGAGGTGCACGTGGAAGCGGCGGTCGCCGGTGGCGAGCTGCACGGCGTCGGTGGTGATGGGCTCGTGCGCGGCGAGGGCGGCGCTGAGGCGCGGGATGGCCTCGGGGTCGTTGTCCGGGCCGGCGAGCAGCCCGAGCAGCGGCTGGCCGGCGACCTCCTTGAGGCGGCGGCCGGTGAGGCGCGAATAGCTTTCGTTGACCCACTCGATGTTGCCCTGGTGGTTGGTGATGATGACGGCGTTGTCGGTCTTGCTGGCGACGAGCGAGAGCTTGCGGCTCTCGGCCTGGCTGGCGCGGAGCGCCTCGTCGGCGCGCTTGCGGGCGTTGATGTTCTGGATGGTGCCGAGGACGCGCAGGGGGCGTTTTGCCGCGCTGAAGGCGGTGCACTTGGCCCGCAGGGCGATCCAGAGCCATTCGCCGGAGTGGTGCAGCACGCAGTGCTCGATCTCGATGAGGGGCGTCTCGCCGCGGAAGTGCGCGTCGATGACCGCGCGCACGGCGGGCTGGTCTTCACCGTGCAGCAGGTTGAGCCAGCCCTGGCCGGTGGCGGGCAACTCAGCGGGGTCGTAGCCGATGATCTTCCAGATGCTGGGCGTGCAATACACCTGGTCGGACTCCACGTCCCATTCGTAGACGCCGACCTGGGTGGACTCGAAGGCCAGGTTGAGGCGCTCGTCGGCGGTCTTGAGCCGGCCCTCGATGCGGCGGCGCTCCTCGTTTTCCACGAGCAACTCGCGGCTGGTGCGCTCGGCGGCGCGCTGGCGCAAACGGGCGGACTGGGCCAGATTGACTACGAGGCCGAACAGGAAGCTCACGCCGAGGCCGGAGAACAGCGCGACCTCGGGCAGGTATTGGCGGTTGGCGTTGAGGAAAGCCGGACGGGGCGCCAGCCTGACAGTCAGACGCTGGCCGAGAATGTTATAGACGGCGGATTGCCGGAGGCGCTCGTCGAGTTTCTCGTCGGGGGTCATGGCCTCGTAGACTTTCAGCTCGCGGTCCGAACCGGGCGGGGCGGCCGGGCGGGTGATGGTGACGTCCAGCTGGTAGCGGCGCGAGAGGTTGAGCCGTCGGTCGATCGTGTCGAAGAACTTGTCGTAATACAGTTCGCCGACGATAAACCCGTCGGGTGCGCCGTTGCGCAGCAACGGGAGGTAGACCGCAAAGGAGGGGGATTGCAGGGGCGACTCCAGCGGGGCGGCGACGGCGAAATCGAGGGACCGGCGGGCGGCGTCGGCCGCCGCGCGGCGCACGGGATTGTCCGCGTGATCAAAGTGGGGGGCGTCCTCGTTGCCGGCGTGCGGCCAGAACCAGCGGGTGCGCAGTCCCGGGTCCACCCACGAGATCGAGCGGTAGCCCTCGAAATCCCGCAGGTATTCGGCGGTTTCTTTTTCCCACTGGGCTTGCGTGTGGTCGGCGGAATTGGTCCAGCGGCGGGCCTGGCGCGACAGGCTCTGGATGGTGCTCTCGGATTCGCCGCTGAACAGCGACGCGATGTTGTTGATCGTGAGCTGGGTGGTGCTGTTCGTGTAGGTGAGCTCGCGCTGCCGCAGGGCGATCCAGAAGGTGAAGGTGACCGCGACGCTGCACACCACGATGGGCAGCCAGAGCCACCGTGGCCCGGCGCCGAGCCCGTCCGGGTTGTCGCGGGTGGCGAGGAAAATCAGCGCCAGGCCCAGCCCGACCAGCGCGAGGGCGGTGTGCGGCCCAAGGCGCGCGTAGTTCTGCCAGAATTCCACGGCATTGAGGCCGACGCGGTAGCCGAGCAACCCGGTCAGGCCGTAGGCGGCGCAAAGCGAACCGAGCAGCGCGAGGAGGATCGGGCGCCGGGTGTCACCCGGGCGCATCCCCAGCCAGGTGAGCAACAGGCCGCCCACCATGAATACTGCGGCGAGGGCCGCCGGCATCCGTGCGATGTTCGGTCCGGCAATGACGGTTTCATGGCGGACCAGCAGGTCGTCGATGCCCAGGTCGACATCCAGCGGGCTTTGAATCAAAGTGGCCCAGGCCAGCCCGGTCGCGATCAACCCCAGCGCCAGCCCGGTCCGCTTCCAGCCGAAAGCCAGCGCGACGGGCGTCAGGCCCAGCAGGATGAGGCAGGCGCACGCATTGGCCGGCAACGCCGCATCATAGGAACGCGGTTGCACCAAGGTTAGATTTCCCGACCACCAGCCGCCCAGCACCGTCAGGCCGTAAAGCGCGAGGGCCGCAAAAGGAATGAGGTAGCCGTATTGCAGTATACTTCGCCGGGTTCGATTCGAGGAGGGCAGCATGGGGCGCGATTCAATTATTAGCTAGGGTGGCGATTTTGGCTTAGCAATGGTTTTAGGGGTTTCCACCCAGGCAAATCGGGATGGGTTTTCAATAAACCAAAACCCACCGACTTTAACCCTTTGACGGGTTGGATTTTCCCGGGTCGGTCTGCGGGTCGGTGGCGGAGGGATTTTTTTGCGCGGGAGCGGGGTTTTCGGGATGCGATCCGGATGGCCCAACCACAATGGACCAGTCCGGCTTGCTGAGCGGGCCGGTGAGTTTCAATTCCAGGATGCTGGCGATCGGGTTGACCAGGATGCCGAGGCCGATGGTCAGCAAGGTGTGCTTTTCCTCGAATGGTTTGAATTTGGCCGTGAAATCCAGCGAGTTGGTCGCGAATTCATAATTGCCGCGCGCGTCGATGACGGCGCTGGGCCCGGAGATTCTCAGGTCGGGGAAGTTCAGCCGCCCGGCTTCCAGCCGGAAGCTGGTGCGCGCCTCATCCAGCTTGAGGGAGGAGAAGTTCAGCGAAAGCGTGCTGAGCACCTGCGAGAGCAGGCCGAACAGGTGGATCTCGGCCAGCTCGGTGCCGGTCAACGCGGCGTTGCCGGTGCCGGTGAAGCTCGCGATGTCGCCCGGCTCCCCGATCGCGGACAGCGCCAGGTCCAGCCGGCCGCCCGAGGCGTGCTGCATGAATTTGCTCGCGGCGGCCGACGCGACCTTGTTCTGCCCGGTGCGGTTGAGCTGGTATTCCTCCACCGCCCGGATGGTGCGGGCGAGGTCCGCGCCATTGAGATAAACGTCAAAGCCCAGCCGGCGGAAATCCGCCGGCCCGCTGAGGGCGGCCTTGCCGGCGCCCTTGCCGCCGGCCGTCGTGAACCGGATATCATCCAGCCGGACCTCCTGGCCCGTGACTCCGCCGGCCACCTGCACCGTCTCGAGCGGGAAGCCGAAATAGTGCAGGCCGCCCTCCGCCTGGCCGGTAAAGGTATAATTGGGCAGCGCCCGCGGCGCCTTGCCCTCGATGGTGCCCGCGGCGTGCACCCGCGGCGGTGAGGAGAATCGCATGGTCGCCAGGAGCGAGTCCACCCTGCCCTCGAGCATTTCCCCGTAGACCGCCGGGTCGACGCTGCCCGCGAGGTCGAACTCCATCCGCTGCGTCTCATGCGTGGCCGGGTCGCCCCAGCGCTTGATCCAGCCGTCGAGCCGCTGCGCGCCGCCGGCGCGCGTGGCATTGAACTCGATCACATGGGTGAAATGCGGCCGCAGAAAAACCAGCGCGTGGGTCTGCTCGAAGTCCCCGCTCCACACCTTGGCGGACCGGGCCTCGGTCCGCCCGAAATAAACGGTGCGGGCGACCTCCTTCCAGCGGCCGGTCAGATCCATGGCGGCGTCCGGGGGCGCGACGGGAAAGGCGAAGCGCTCGTTCCAGAATTTCGTCCACCAGTCGCCGCGGAACCAGCCGCTGATGTCCGGCGGCCGCAGCCGGCCGCTCAGCAGCATGCGGTAGTCGGTGGTCGCAAAATCCATCCAATAGGAGCCGCGCGCGATGTTCTCGGCCAGGGTGACCTGGGCATCGTGGGCGAGGAAATCCGTGCCGTTGATGTCGATCCGCCCGCGGGCCGAGCTGATCTTCACGCCGTGCGAGTCGAGCCGGCCGGCGTCCACCCGGCCCGCCGCGCTGGCGAAGCGCCAGCCGGGCCCGAGCCGCGCCTCGCCGCGGAACGCCACGGGATCGGCAAAGACAAAATAGGGCGCGGCGCGCGGGGTGTGCGCCGTGAGCACCCGGTTGATCAGCCCGGCGGCCACGCGGCCCTCGGCTAGGAGGATGTGCGCGGATTTCTCCTTCAGCTGGGCCTCGACCTCGGCGGCGAGGAATTCCCCGTCGATTTGCGCCGCCACGGTGGTGCGCACCTCGTCGGGCCACCCGGTCAGGTCGGCCCGCAGCACGGGGCCGAGCGCCGACTCGCCCTCCGCCGTCATCGTGCCGGCCGCCACGAGCGCCTCCACCGGGCGCGCGGAAAAACTTCCCGGCAGAAACCGGGCGGCGAGGATGGCCCGCACGTTTTCCACGGCACATTCGCCCCGGAAATTGGCGCGGCGGGCGGCGGCATACAGGCGCACCGGACGCTCGCCCAAGCCGTCGAGCCGCACGGTGGCGGTGGCGACGAACGGGCCGAGGGTGAGCGGCTGGGCCCACGGCTGCGACGCGGCCTTCGCGGTGAGGAGCAGGTGCGCGAGATTGCCGACCCCCGCCTGACTTTCCAGGCGCACGGCCAGCGAAGGCTCCTCGAACGCGTCGAGCTGGTGCAATTCGAGCGCGAGCCGGCGGCTGAGTTGCAGAAACTGGGCGGCGAAAGCGTCGGGCGACAACGGCGGGGCCCCCGCCGGGCGTGTTGGCACCGTCAATTCGCCCTGGGCCGTGACGGACACCGAGCCGATACGGCCGGTGAACTGGTCGACCAGCCAGCGATTGTCCTCGTGCCGCAGCACCAGGGCCAGGTCGCGGACCAGCGGCTCGATGGTGCCGCTGGGGGAAAGCATCGCGGGAAGTTGCAGCGCGGCGCCCTCGAGCCGGATTTCATCGGGAATGGGCCGGCCGCCCAGCACCGACCAGATGTCGCGCCGGACATAGATCAGCCGGCAGGTGAGCAGCGGATCCGCGAACTGCCGGGAGCGCAGCTGCACGTCCTCCAGCAGGATTTTGCCCGTGGGGTCGAGCCGGGCCCGGCCGAACGTGATGGCGAGGTTGGCCTTCGCCAGCTCAGCTTCGGCGCGCCGCAGCACGAAACCCGGCACCGGCAGCTCCTTCGCCACCGCGATGTACATGAGGGTGGCGAGCAAGGCTCCGAGGCCCAGCCACACCGTCCAGCATGCCAGCGTGGCCACGCAGGAGGCGCAAAATCGCAACACGGTGGGGGCAGGCTGTTGCTTCTTCATGACAGGGGGCTGCGGCAAATATTCCAAACGCCAAGGCAAGGGCCAGACTCCAAACCGGCCGGCTATTTGTTTGGCTCTTGGGATTTGGCGTTGGGCGTTTCCACCGCGGGCGTGGACTTGGCCGGTGGCCTTTCGGTTTTGATTTCCGCCGGTGCCGGGGCGGCTTCCGCGGGTTTGGCTGGCGCGGTCGGAGTGACGACGGGCGGACCCGGGTCGTTTTTGTCGGCGTAAGTGAGGGCAAAAAGTGCGTCGAGCATCTCCTGTGTCACCTCGAACTCCACGCCGCCGAATTCCGCGGTGCCGGCCAGCAGGGTTGTGCCGTCCAGACGGTCGGTCAGGAAAAGGGTGGAGTTGGAATTCTGCGCCGCGCCGCTGCCTCCGGTGAAAGCGACAGTGATTTCCAGCCGGTATTTCCACGAGCGCGGCCCCGTCGCCGTGTCGGCATGGTCGGGAGTAAAGCTGTCGGTCGTGTAGCGCTTGGCGCGCAACGTGCGCATCTGACCGAGCAATGCGCCCAGGGCCGCGCGAACCGGGTCGGGTAGTTTCACGGCGGCGAGCGACTCGGGGGTGAGGGCAACCTCGTTGCTGGCGTTCCACCGGACCTGGTTGCCCGGCAGCTCGGTGAGCGTGAGGCTGGTGATGTGCGCACTCTCCGGCAGTTCGCGCAGCACGCGCTGCCGGTAATGGCGGGCCAGCGCGGGGGTCGCGTCCAGGATATCCGGCAGGATCGAGTAAACATACGGCGCGTTGGTCACGCGGGCGAAGGCCTCGCCGGGTTTGTCGGGCGAGATCCCGATCTGGAGCGTGAGCATGGAAGCGTCTGCGCCGCGGGGACCGCCCCCGGTGTTGAGACCGAGCGTCAGTTCCCGCTCGGGACGGTTGAAGCCGTAGTTCTCCAGATCGACGGCGGAGGGGGCGTCGCTCAGGAATTTCCTGACGGCGAGCAGCGAGATTTTCTGCAACACCTCGGTCACCACCGCGGAGTCGGCGGCGGCAGTGAGCGGCGCCTGGCCGCCAACCCGCACGACGGCCTGCCAGCCCTCTTTCGCCCGGGCATCCGCTGGCGCCGGGATTTTGGCGGACGCGCCGGCCGGCGCGGGCCCGCCGGCGAGGAGCGCGGTCGATTCCAATTTTTGGAGCGTGAGCTCCGACTGGCCGGGCGCGACGATGGTCAGCGTCTTGACCGTGTCCGGTTCAAAATCAAGCACGTGCGGATCGCGCAGCGTCTCCTGCGCGGTCCGGAGGACGTCGAGCAACGGCGCGGGCACGGCGACCGTGAAGACGACGGCCTTGTCCTCGATCTTGGCAAAATACTCGCCCGCGGCGGCGGGGCCGCCGAGCAGCAGCGTTTCCCGGCGGGCGTTGCCCTCGAGGGTGACGCGCAGGACCGGCGCGATGAGCCCGGTGCGCTCGAGGTCGGTGTCGCGGGGCTCGAGGAAATTTTTCGCGTTGAGGCCGTTGAGCGCATTAATGGTCACCTCGACGGCAGTCTTGCTGGCGCGGGCGAGGATGGGCGTTTCAAAGCCCCAATGGCCGGCGGTGTAGCGCAGACGGACCTTGAGGTTGGAGGGCGGGGCGGTCTGGAGATTGAGCGAGCGGACCTCGAACACCGGAATGGTGAAGATCGAGCTGGCGCGAAACTGGTCGAGCGGGAGGCCGATGCTTTCCGCCAGGCTGCGCCCGACCACGTGGATGACCGTCCCGTCGGGCGAGAGCACATAGAGGCGTTTGCCGATCTGGGTGTCGTCGCCGATCTTGAGCGTGTAGGATTTTCCGGCGGAGGTGAAGGTGAGGGTGATGGCCGGCTCCGCCAGGCCGAAGTCGGCCAGCGTCTGGTTGCTGGCGGCGAGATCGGCCACGGCGAAGCTGGTCTCGTGCTCGAGGAACTGGAGTTCATTGAGGACGCGGGCGACGGCGTTCCGGTCGGCGGGCCAGTCGTAGGGTTGGGTGAGCCACCAAGCTTCGCCGCGTTGCACGAGTTTCACGGGCGCGCCGGTGCGGCTGGTGCGCGTGAGCGAATCAATGGCGGCGACCTCGGGACCGAGCACGCGCCGGCGCGCCTCGAGGGTCTTTTGCTCATTAATCCGGGGCAGGTCGTAGTAATAAATGTAGCAGAACAGGACGACGTTGAGGAAGAGCAGGACGACGGTGACTTTGGAGCGCATGGTGGGCGGTGGGCTTAAGGCGGGACGGCGTTAATTGCGGCGGGTCCAGTAAACGATGAAGCCGAGCAGGGCGACGACGCCGGGCACGGCCAGGAACAGGCCGAGACGGAGGCGGACGAGCTCCTCCTGGCTGAGGGCGAGTTGAAAGCGCTGGATGGGCCGGGCGGGGATGTTGAGCTGCGTGTCGCGGTCCACGGCCCAGTTCACCGTGGCGAGGAAGAGGTTGAGGTTGCCGATGTTGATGATGCGGTTGTTGGTGACCAGGTCGGCCGTGCCAAAAACAGCGAGGCGGCCGCCGCGCACGCTGAGGGGCAGGTTGTTCGCAGGCTTGAGGCGCTCGGAGATGATCATGACCCCGAGCTGGCCGATCAAATCCTGGCCAGGGGTGGGCGAAGGGGGGATGCGCAGGCGGTAGCTGGTCTCGCCCCAGGCGGTCTCGCTGGTGACCACTAGCTTCTTGACACTGAGTCCGTCGTCGGCGGAGCGACCGATGTCCTCACTGACCACGCGGGCCGGGCCGACGAGCAGGGGCAGGTCGTTGTTGATGAGATTCTGGGTGATCTCGTGTGGCAGGTAATGTTTCAGGATGAGGTCGTTGGTGTCGGAGAGGTTGTTGCTGGTGATGTCGTAGATGACGTTGTCATAGACAATGACGCCCCAGTCGAAGAGCAGGTTCTCGAGGCCGTGCGTGCGCGTGGGGTCGAGCATGAGGAGGAGGCGGCCGGCGCGGGTCTGGAGGTAATTGCGCAGCAGTTCCTCCTCGAAGGGCTGCACGCGCCCCTGCTGGCCGGCAATGACCAGCAGCGCGGCATCATCCGGGATCTTGTGCGTGAGGCTGAGGTCGAGGCCGGTGATCTCGAAGTTGCGCGAGCGGAGCTCGTCGCGCAGCTGCGAGAGGCCGCGGACACCGTCGACGTCCTCCGGCTTCAGCTCGCCATGGCCGCTGAGGAAATAGATAATTTTCTTGCCGGGGCTGGAGACATCAAGGATGGCGGCGGTGAGGGCGGCTTCGCCCTTGAAGGCCTCCCGGCTGATCTTTTTCTTGACGACATAGAAGTCAAAAAGCGGGAGCACGCGCCGGTGGCCCTCGCTGGTGAGCATGACGACGTTGGGCTGGTCGAGGCCGAGCGCCGCGGCGGTCGCGCGCTCCTGGTAAACGTTCACGTAACGGACCTCGATCTTGCCCTTGCGGCTGTTGCGGGTGAGGTAGGTGTATTCGCGGAGCAGGCCGCTGATGTCGCGGAAGGCCTGTGCCGCCTCCGCGTTTTCACTGTCATCGGTCAGGGTGACGGTGATCTTCACATCCCGCTCGAGCCGCTCCAGGTAGGACTTGGTCTCGGCGGACAGCGAGTGCTGGCGGGCCCGGGTGAGATCGAAGCGCGTGTTGTGGTTGAGGGCGACGTAGTTGAGCCCGCCGAAGAGGGCGAGAAACAGCACGGCCTGCAGGAGCAGGTTGATGAACCGGATCCAGCGGGCGGCGCGGAAACTGTCGGCGAGGTTCATGCGTCAGCTGTTCAGGATCTTGGCCTCGACGCCGAGGATGCTGAAGATGAGGGCGAGGGTGGCGCCGGTGAAATAGAAGAAAACCTCGCGCGTATCGATGACGCCATTGGTGAAGTCCGCTACGTGGCCGGGGATCCGCAGCGCGTCGACCGCCGCCTTGACCGGCGACAGCACCTCGGTGTTCATCGCGCTGAGATCCCCCAGGTAGCTGAGCCCGCCAATCAGGCCGAGCAGCATGGTGAAGCAAAGGATGCCGGCGACCGCCTGGCTGCGGGTCACGGCGCTGGCGAGGATGCCGATGGAAACGAAGAGCAGCCCGCTGACCGCGATGAACAGGTAGCCGCCGATGAGCGGGCCGGCGTCGAGGTAACGCACATCTCGCGCATAGATCTGCAGGATGTAGTGGAAGCCGAGGGTCGAGCCCCACAGCAGCAGGTAGAAGAGGTAGGCGGCGGAGAATTTCCCCAACACGACCTCGGCGGTGCTGACCGGCGTGGTGAGCAGTGTCTCCAGCGTCCCCATCCGGCGTTCCTCGGCGAAGGACTTCATCGTCAGCATCGGCACCATGAAGAACACCGGAAACCAGAAGAACTGGAAAAACAGGACGGCCGGCGGCGTCTCCTGCGCCTCCTTGCTGTAGAGGTCCAGGATGCCGGCGAAGATGAAGCCCATCACCAGCAGGAAGAACACCGCGGCGATGTAGGTGCTCGGGCTGTAGAGCAGGGCCCGGATTTCCTGGGAGAGGATGGTAAAGTAGTGGCGCATCGGGATGGTCAGGCGGTCAAAGTCTGGGCAGCGGGGCGCGGCTGTCGCCGTGCAGTTCCTTCTTGTCGGGCAGACGCGCGTCCCAACTGCGGCGCGTCGCAGCGAGGAAGACATCCTCGAGCGAGGGCTGGGTGCGGCCGAGCGAGCGGACGCGGTAGCCGTGCGCCGGCAGCGTGAGCAGGAGTTGCTCGCCGAGGTCCGCCTCCGCCTCGGTCATGAGCGTGGCGGTGCAGAAGCCGTCTGGGCCGCAGTCGCCGAGGGTGGCGACCTTGAGGGTGGGCTCGATGGCCGACAGATGCGCGGCGAGCGCGGCGGGGTCGCCGGCGAACTCCATGCGGTAGCTGGTGTGGCCGAAAATCTCGTGGCGCAGCTCGGCGGGCGAGCCCTGGGCGACGATGCGGCCGCTGTTGATGATGAGCACGCGGTCGCAGGTGGCCTCAATCTCGGGCAGGATGTGGCTGGAGATGATGACGCTCATCCGGCCCCGCAGGCTGGCGATGAGGTCGCGCACGATGATGATCTGGTGCGGGTCGAGGCCGATGGTCGGCTCGTCCATGATGATGACGGCCGGCTCGGCGAGGATGGCCTCGGCGATGCCGACGCGCTGCTTGTTGCCCTTGGAGAGGCGGCCGAGAATACGGTGGCGGTTGCGCTTGAGGTCGCAGAGCTCGAGCACCTCGTCGATGCGCGACCGCAGTTTGGCGCGGGGCATTTCCTTCAGCCGGCCGCGGAACCAGAGGTATTCGGAGACGCGCATGTCCTCCGGCAGCGGATTGTTTTCCGGCATGTAGCCGACATGGCGCTTGGTGGCCTCGGGCTGGCTGGCGACGGGTGAGCCGCAGATGCGCACGGAACCGGCGTTGGCCGGCAGGTAGCCGGTGAGGATGCGCATGGTCGTGCTCTTGCCCGCGCCGTTGGGGCCGAGCAGCCCGACAATCTCGCCCCGCTTCACGGTGAAGCTGAGGTCGTTGACCGCAGTCAGGGAGCCGTAGGTCTTCACCAGATGGGAGACCTCAATGGTTATGTCGGGAATATCTGCCATGCCGGCGGTTGCGGGGAACATTTACACGGGGATTCGGCCCCGCGAGCAAGCCTGCGTATCAGGCGGCCGGGCCGGTTTCCCGGCTTAACGTGACCTCCCCGGCGCGGAAGCGTTCCGTCCGGCCGGAATTGAGCCGGATAATCAGCGAGCCCTCGTCGTCAATGCCGGTCGCCAGCCCGGCGACGGTGCGGCTGCCCTGGATGACGCTGACGGACCGGCCGCGCAGCACATCGTAGCGCGCCCACAGCTCGGCAAACTTGTCCCGGTAACCGCCCTCGATGAACCGGGCATAGGCGGACAGGACCCGCCCGATGAGCGCGGCGGCGAAGCGGTTCAGGTCAATCGGGGCGCCGGTGGCGTCGGCGAGCGAGGTGGCGGTGCGCTGGAGATCGCGCGGCAGGTCGGCGACGCGGCCGTTGAGGTTGAGGCCGAGGCCGAACACCAGGTCGCGGATCTGGTCGGCGTCGATGCGCGCCTCGGTGAGCATGCCGCCGGCCTTGCGGCCTGCGACGAGGAGATCATTGGGCCACTTGAGGCCGGGCTCGATTTTGCAGAAATTGGAGACGAGCTCGCACACGTTCAGCCCCATCCAGAGGGTGAAGTCCTGCAGGCGCGCGGGCTCGAGCTTGGGGCGGAAAACGAAGGTGCAGTAAAGATTGCCGGCCGGCGGGCTGTGCCAGGCGCGGCCGCGTCGGCCGCGGCCCTCGGTCTGGGCACGGGCAAGGATGACCAGCGGCACCGCGACTCCGTCGGCGAGCTGGCGCTCAGCCTCGCTGTTGGTGCTGTCCACGCTGTCGAGGCAGACGAGCTGCGGCGGGCGCGGCCGGCCGCTGAGGTAGGCGCGCACCAGGGCCGCGTGCAAATGTGCGGGGGTCCTGACCAGCTTGTAACCCCGGCTGCGCCGCGCCTCGAAGGCAAAGCCCTGCTTCGCCAGCTTCTGCAACTGCATCCAGATCGCCACGCGCGAGATGCCGAGCTGGCGGGCCAGCCGTGTGCCGGAGAGGTAACCGGAGTCGGCGGCGAGGAGTTCGCGCAGGATGGAGACTTCAGTGGTGGTCATGGAAAATTTCGTCGCGACGGCGGGGCGAAGCCGCTAACAAAGCAGAGAACGATGCCCGCGCAATTGTCATTTGCTGACTTTCTGAAATCCACGGCGCTCGACCCGCCGCCGGCGGGACTCAGCCGGCCGTTGCTGGCGTTGTGGCATGACCGGCGGGGAAACTGGGAGGAGGCGCACACGCTCGCGCAGGAAGCGGGCGGGGCCGAGGGGGCGTGGGTCCACGCTTACCTGCACCGCCGGGAGGGTGACGAGCTGAACGCCGGCTACTGGTATGCCCGGGCCGGCCGGCCCGCGGCGTCGGGGGACTTGCCGGAGGAGTGGGAGCAAATCGCGCGGACGCTGCTCGGGCGCTGAACCCGGTCAGGGTTTGGCCGCGTCGTCGCGCAAGGCCTTGGCCTTGGCGGGATCGATTTGCTCGGCCACCTTGGCGATGTTGTTCACATCCATGATGAGCTGGGCCCTTTTCTGGCGCTCGTATTCCTCGCGGGCGCGCTGCTCGGCGGATATGCCGAACAGGGGCAGGGTGAATTTATTCAGGAAATCGCGATCGAAGACGCTGAGGTTGTCGTGCGCCAGCTTCTGGTTGAAGGCCGTATTCGTCATCATCACTTCCGGGGTGAGGCGCGGGCGCTTTTTCTGCGTCACGGTCACCTTGGGCAGCTCGAGCACGTCGGGATTTGGTGCGTTCGCGGGCTTGGCTTCGACCGGGGCCGGCGGGGCATACTTGGGCAGCACGGCGGTCAATTTCTGAGTCACCTCGGGCGAAAGCCTGGCGGGGTCGGTCGATTTTACCCCGGGTTCGTCGGCCCGCAGCCCGGCGACGATGAGCAGGGTGAGCAGGATACGGGCTGGCTTCATGGTTCACATTAAGACCGGAGCTAGCCGGGAAGTTTCCCGATTGCCGATACTATTTTCATGCAAGGCACAGCGTGGAGGCTAGCGTCTATTTGCCCCCCGTCACACGATTATTCCAGTCTTGGACTTTCAGCATTTCGAGCACTTCTTTTTTCAGCTCAATCGAGGCCTTCAGATCGGCCTGCTTGACGGTCTCGATCGCATGGTTGAGTTCCCCTAGCTTCCGGGCCTTGTAAGCGGTCCGGCCGCGCGCGGCGAGGGAGGGCGAGACGAAGGGAATGGAAAATCCGTTCAACGCCGCATCGAGTCCCTCGAGTGAGTTCTTGTAATCACGGGCAAACTTTTTGTTGAGCCCCTGGGGAGTAAGAAAATCGTCCGACTCAATCCGGGGCTGCCGATTCTCCTGCACGGTGACCGTGGGCAGCACGAGCAGGTTGGGATCGGGCGGAGTTGATTCGGTGGTGCCAGGCTTGGCATCTGTCGGCGGCCGCGGGACAAATTTCGGCAGGGCGGAGCGAATCGCCTGCGTCAGCCGGGGGGAAGTTTTCGCAGGCGGGGCGGGTTCGGTGGATTGCGCCGCCAGGGTTCCGGCCACGACGAAAAAAAGCAGGTGCAATCCGGCGGATTTCATCGTGGGGTGCTGTGATGAGACACTCTCCCGGTCGGATGTTTCCTGCAAGCCGGTGAAATCGACCCGGCAGGGATTCACCCTACTTTAGCGATTGGGCGAGGGCGCGCATCCGCGGCCAGTGTATTTCCGGAATGGCGGGGCCGAGGTGCTGCACGCACTCCGCGCCGAGGGCGGAGCCGAGCGCACCGGCGCCGGGCAAGGAGAGGCCGCGCAGGTGGCCGTAGAGAAAACCGGCGGCCCAGGCGTCACCCGCGCCGGTGGTGTCGTTGACGCGCGCGACCTTGACGGGTTCGATGCGGTGGAGGTCCTTGCCTTGCGCCACCCACGCGCCGTCCTGGCCGATTTTCACGCAGGCAATTCCGCCGAAGCCAGCGAGCTTGCGGGCATAGGCGTCGAAGGAGGCTTCTTTCTGGAAGAGGGCCTGGACCTCGTCCTCGTTGGCGAAGACGATGTCCACGCCCTCCTGCAGTTGGGCGAGAATCCAGTCGCGGGCGACGTTGACGACCTCGAAGGAGGATAGCTCGAGACTGATGGTGCAGCCGGCGGCGCGCGCGGTGCGCGCGACCTTGTCGGCCAGCGCGGGGTTGAAGAGCAGGTAGCCTTCGATGTGGGCGTGCTTCGCGCCACGAAAGTCCTCCACGGTGATCTCGTCGGGGCTCAGCGTCATGGCCGCGCCGAGGTGCGTGCGCAGCGTGCGCTGGCCGTCGGGGGTGACGAGCGCGAGGCAGCGGCCGTTGGGCAGAGTGGCGCGCTTGAAACGCGAACCGTCGCCGCCGGCGGCGACGAAGTTGGCGCGATAGTCCTCCGCGGTGATGTCCCCGCCGAGCTTGCCGAGGAAAGTGGTCTTGAGGCCGAGCTTCGTGGCGCCGAGCACGGCGTTGGCCGCGGAGCCGCCCGGCGTCACCGCAAGCTGCACGTCGAGCCGGCTGAGCAGCCGCGCCATGTCCGGCTCGTCCACCAGCACCATGCCGCCCTTTTCGCCGTCCACGTGGGTCGTGAGGAACGACTCGGGCACGTGGGCCAGCAGATCCATGATGGGATTGCCGATGCCAATCAGTTCAAAGGAATGCTTGGGCATGATGGTCGGGGCACGCCGGCGCGCGATCAGCTCACCGTCAGGCTGGTGGCGAGAATTGGGTCGTCGTCGACCTCAATGACAATGGAGTAGTCGCCGGGCTGCTCGAAGCGCAGGTTGCGGAGCTCGTTGATGAGGTTGATGCGGTGCAGCGGGCTCTGGGACTCGAATTCGCGGTGGAGAAGCTCGGCGGGGTTGGTCGGGTCGAGGCCCATGGACATCTTGATCTGGTGCGTGCCCGGTTGGACGTCAGTCAGGGTCAGGAACCAGACCATGTAGGGGTGCACGACGGGAAAGGAGCGGGCTTTGATGTTGGAGAACACGCCGAGAATGGTGTGCTTGCCCGAGGCCGGGTCAATGTGGACCCCATCGCAAGTGATCCAGGCCAGCAGGGAGGGTTTGGACTGCACGTCGGGAGGATGGGTGGGGGCGGGGGAGCGGCAAACTATTTTCCATGGGGTTTCGCCGCGGAAACGGCCGAAAAACCACCTTTTTCTTGTGTATGCTTCGGAGGCGGATTTACCCATAGGGCGTGAAGTATATTTTCGTCACGGGCGGGGTGGTTTCTTCCTTGGGCAAAGGGCTCACGGCGGGGGCGCTTGGCGCCTTGCTCGAGATGCGCGGGCTCTCGGTGCGCATCCAGAAGTTCGACCCGTATCTTAATGTTGATCCCGGCACGATGAGCCCGTTCCAGCACGGTGAGGTCTATGTGCTCGATGACGGCGCGGAGACCGACCTCGACCTCGGGCATTACGAGCGGTTCACGTCCGGCAAGCTCTCGCGCCACAACAGCCTTTCGTCCGGCCAGATTTACGAGGCCGTCATCCAGAAGGAGCGGCGCGGCGACTACCTTGGCAAGACCGTGCAGGTGATTCCGCACGTCACGAACGAAATCAAGAAACGCATCTACGGCGGCGGCCGGGGCGTGGATGTGCTCATCACCGAAATCGGCGGGACGACGGGTGACATTGAGGGCCTGCCGTTCCTCGAGGCCATGCGGCAGTTCGCGCTCGAGGTCGGCCCGCGCGATTGTGTCTTCATCCACGTCACGCTGATTCCCTATTTGAAGGCGGCCGGCGAGCTGAAGACCAAGCCCACGCAGCAAAGCGTCGCGAAACTGCGCGAGATCGGCATCCAGCCGCACTTCCTGGTCTGTCGCTGCGATCATCCCATGACGCCCGAGATGCGGGAGAAGCTGAGCATGTTCTGCAACGTGCCCACCCGGGCCGTCATCGAGGAGATGGATGTGCAGTCTTCCATCTACGAGTTGCCCCTCATGCTGCAGAAGGAGGGCCTTGACCTGCTTGTGGTGCATCAGCTCGGGCTCAAGGCGCGCTCCAACCCGAAGAACATCTGGGCCGAAGTCGTCCGCCGCATCAAGTCACCCCGGCACGACGTGAGGATCGGCGTGGTCGGCAAATATATCGAGCTGCAGGACGCCTACAAGTCCGTCTACGAATCCCTCAGTCACGCCGGTATCGCCAACCACTGCCGCGTGCGGATTGTCCGCATCGACGCCGAGGGTCTGGAAACCAAGGCGGGACTCGAGCGCCTGAAAAACCTCGACGGCATCCTGGTGCCCGGCGGCTTCGGTGACCGCGGCATCGAGGGCAAGATCGCCGCCGCGCGCTACGCCCGCGAGAAAAAGGTTCCCTATTACGGCCTTTGCCTCGGCATGCAGGTGGCGGTCATCGAGTTTGCGCGCAATGTCCTCCGGCTGAAAAACGCCAACTCGGTCGAGTTCGACGTGAAGACACCGCACCCGGTCATCGCACTGATGGACGAGCAGCGCCATGTCGTCCTCAAGGGCGGCACGATGCGCCTTGGCGCCTACGAGTGCAGGGTCAAGGCCGGCACGCTCGCCCGCAGGGCCTATGGCAAGGAAACCGTCTCCGAGCGCCACCGTCACCGCTTTGAGGTCAACAACGACTATGTCACGCGGCTCGAGAAGGCCGGCCTGGTGGTCAGCGGCTGGAATCCCAAGCGCGGCCTCGTCGAGATTATGGAGCTGAAGAAACATCCGTGGTTCGTCGGCGTCCAGTGTCATCCTGAGTTCCAGTCCAAGCCGAACAAGGCACACCCGCTTTTTGCGGCCTTCATCGCCGCGGCCATCAAGAACCAGCGGCGCCGCAAGTAACCGATGCTTTTCGATCCGAAAAAACTCCTCCTCATCGCCGGCCCGTGCTCGCTGGAGAACGAGAAGGTCTGCCGCGCGGTGGCCGAGGCGCTCACCAAGCTGGGCAAGGCGCACCCGGAGCTGAAAATTATCTTCAAGGGCTCGTTCGACAAGGCCAACCGCACCTCGCTCGCTGGCGACCGGGGCACGGGCATCGACGACGGCCTGAAGCTTTTGGCGCTGATGAAGCAGGATTACGGCTTCCCCGTGCTGACTGATGTGCACGAGCGCGAGCAGGTGAAGCCGGTCGCCACCGTGTGCGATGTCCTGCAAATCCCCGCGTTCCTCTGCCGCCAGACCGACCTCCTGCTCGCCGCCGCGGCGACCGGCCGCGTGGTCAACGTGAAGAAGGGCCAGTTCCTCTCGCCGCAGGAGATGGAATTTGTCGTCAGCAAACTGAAACAGGGGAAGGCGAAGGAAATCTGGCAGACCGAGCGCGGCACGACCTTCGGCTACCAGAACCTGGTGGTGGACATGCGCAGCTTCGCACTGATGAAGGCGCTCGGCCATCCGGTGATTTTCGACGCGACCCACAGCGTGCAACTGCCCGGCGCCGCCGGTGGCAAGAGCGGCGGGCAGCGTGAATTCGTGCCGCCCCTTGCCCGGGCCGCGCTCGCCGCAGGCGCGGACGGACTTTTTATCGAGACGCATCCCGACCCGGCGAAGGCCATCTCCGATACCGCCAGCCAGATCCCGCTCGCCGGGCTGCCCGCGCTAATCGCATCGTGCCTGGCGGTATGGCGGGCCGTGCGGGAGTGATTAGAATTCCTATGTCCAACTTCATCATTGATGTGCCGGTCCCATCCATGGGCGCCACGGTGAGCGAGCTCACCGTCATCAACCTCGCGGTCGCCCCCGGCGCGAAAGTCGCCAAGGGCCAGAAGCTCGCCGCGTTGGAGAGCGACAAGTCTGCGTTCGACTTCGAGTCGCCCGGCGAGGGCACGGTGATTGCGATCATGGCGAAGAACGGCGGCACACTGCTATCGGGTGCGCCGTTCCTGCGGATGGAGACATCCGACCCGAGTCTCCGGCATTTGGAGGTTTCAGGTGCCAGGTTTCAGGTGTCAGGCCAAGCCGGGGGAACCTCAAACCTCAAACCTCAAACCTCGAACCTCGTTTGGACCCCGCGCGCCATCAAGCTGGCGCAGGAAGCCGGGCTCGATCATGCAAAAATTTCCGACATCGAGGCGACCGGCCCCGGCGGCCGCGTCTCCGGCGACGACGTGACGAAATATCTGGCGAGCCGGAAATAGGTTCACGCAGAGGCGCAAAGACGCAAAGTTAGGAATCAGGAAGGCCGAGCACGACTCGATGGATGCCATCTTTGATGAGCGGTGCACCGAAGTTGATAAGCAGGCCAAGGCGCTTGCTGGTCAGCTTGAGGTAAGTCTTGAGCTGTTTCTTGTGGGAAGGATGCAATTGCTCGACTGACTTTAGCTCGACGATAACCAAATCGTTTACGATTAAATCGGCACGGAAGCCCTCGTCGAACTTCAATCCTCGATACTCAAATGAGACGGGTTGCTGCCGGACGACTTGCAGGCCGCGCAACTCCAACTCATGAGCAAGTAGCGCTTCGTATACAGATTCCAACAGGCCGGGTCCCAATCCAGTATGCAGATGAAACGCTGCATCGACCACCTGCTTGGAAATCTCATTCTCCGTCATCTTCTTTGCGGCTTTGCGTGAAACTAATGGTTCTGCAATTCGTAACTCAGGATGCTCAGCGCGTAAACGGCGGCGGTGTCGCTGCGGAGCACGAGTGGCCCAAGCGTGATGGGCTGAAAGCCGGCCGTGATGGCCGCGGTCATTTCCGCTGCCGAGAAATCGCCCTCCGGCCCGACGAGCCACAGCACTTTGCGCGGCGCCGCACCGTGACGGTGGGTGTAAACCTCGAGGGCCTTCTTCAAGGTCGTGGCGCCACCATGCAGACTGGCGATGAGCTTCAGTGGGTGGGCGTCGGTTTCCATACCGACGCCTGTCGCCGAGGTGGAAATCGGCGACCACCCTTTGGTGATGAATTCATCGAATCGCGTTATCAGTGCGATCTCCGGCAGCCAGGGATTGCCGCATTGCTTGGCGGCCTCGATGGCGGCCGTTCGCCACTTCTCGATTTTCTTCTCGGCGCGGTCGCAGTCGAGGTGCACCTGCGTGCGCTCGCTCTGCAGTGGCACGATGCGACTCGTGCCGATCTCCGTAGCCTGGCGGACAATGTCGTCCATCGTCGAGCCCTTGGGCAGTGCTTGGGCGAGGGTGATCTCGTGCGTCCGTGGCTTGGCTTGGCGGGCTTCTTTCACGCGCAGCACGACGGCGCTCTTGCTCGGGTCGGTGCACTCGGTGAGCCACTCGCGACCGCGGCCGTCGAAGGCGGTGACCGGATCGCCGCGGCCGCAGCGGTTGACCGTGATGAGGTGATGGCTCTCGTCCGCGCCGAGCCGGATTTCCACCGCATCGGCGGTGGCCTCGGGAGAGTAGACTCGGAAGTCGGGCATGGGTGGAAGAAGTGAGAGTGAAAGTGAAGGGGAGGAGGGAACGACTGACAAGCTGGGTTTGGGTAGGGGCGCTTGCCCTCAAGCGCCCAGGCCGTTGAGGGCAACGGCCCCTACCATAAAACGGTGTTTACATCGCATGGCAGGCAGCATTGTTTTGCCGCCTTGGTGCGCCCGGATGGCGGAATTGGCAGACGCAGAAGACTCAAAATCTTCCGACCGCAAGGTCTTGTGGGTTCGACCCCCTCTCCGGGCACCATCTCAACATTTGGACTACTTTGGACAGCGTGCTCCAAAGCGGAACAACCGTTCTCCGCTTCAACTACTTCGGAGACGAAATTTTCCGATGTCGGTTTTTCGACTTGGACAGCTTTGGACACCGAAACCCTGTTTTGGCCGGAAAAACGTGGAGAACTGCGTGGAGAGATTGGAACCACGATTTGAGCGGCGATAGGAGCAAGAGATTCGATGCCCTCGGTCAGCGGTAACAGGGTCGTATCGGTGTAAGTGATATCCGTTAGACGCAGGCTCTTGTGCCGCGCCAGCTGCATGATCACACGGGGGTGAACCTCGGCTTTCTGCAATTGACTGATGAAGGTCCGGCGGAAGGTATGAATGCCGACTGGCCGACCCAGTTTATCAAGCAGCGGAATGCCTGCCTTCACCATATCGCGGCGAAGCGTGTCAGGATCGGCAACACCCCTCGGGAAAACCAGCATGTTTGCCTGCCAGTTCTCAGGACGGGCCGCACGCAGCTCGGGCACGAGAAGCGTAAGGATAGGCAGCCAGTCAGCGCGGCGGGCCTTGGTAGCCTCAGCGCGAAGGAATAGGCCTGGCTTATCGTCCAAGTGCACATCGCCCCAGCAAAGCCGCTTGGCTTCCTTGCGCCGTAGGCCGGTGAACGACATAAGGCGGTAGAAAAACCGGCGCTTCGGTTTCGCCACGCCAAACAGGTTCAGCAATTCGACTTCCGTGAACGCCCGGGGACCCTGTGGATACTTTACCGGCACCGCGAGATTTTGGACGCGCTTGAGGGGATTTGGTATCTCGTAAGAACGGTCAACCCAGTTGAAAAACGCCCGGGCCGCTTCGTAGTAATTATTGAGTGTGCGAGCTTGATACTTGGTTTGAGCATCCCGCCATTCGATGAAGCTACGCATGGTAACATCGGCCATGCACGTCCACCGGCAACCTTTGGCGAGAGCGAGGAAGCGCAGTTTGACGACGCGCACATGGTCGTGTGTCCGCCCATCCTTTCGCACCGACTCTAAGTATTCCTCAAACAGTTCCGCGAGGGGCCGACGCTTCGCCTTTCGGGTGAACGCCGCTGGAATGAGCCCGACCGACTCCCGTTGGGCGTCCTCGTGAATCTCTTTGAGCAATTTATCCGCTACTTCTTTCACCGTAGTGTGCAGCGTGACCTCGTGCACCTTGGGATTATCGCCAACGCGGTAGCGTCCCCTGTAGGTGCGATGTTTCGCGTTGGGTGGAATGAGATGCTTATACATGGCTACTTTTTGTTTGGCTCAGTTTTTCCCAGTAGGCCATGAAGTCCCCACGCCGCACGAGCCGCAGGCCACCCATTTTGATGGATTTTAGCTCAAGGCGATTGATCAGCCGTCTGACAGTCTTGTCAGAGACGCCGAGCCATGCTGCTATTGCTTTAACGCGCAATGGCTGATCGTCATCGTGTAAGAGGGCTGCATTCATTTTTTGCCCTTGGATTTCTTTGGAGGTTTAGCCCCTGCTTTATCTTGTTCCATCGCTGCGCGCTCAGCTTCTTCCGGACTGAGTTTGATGTTCGGCAAGAATCTTACTTTCCCTTTTCTTTCAGCTTCCTCGAATTGCTCCTGAGATTCAGCTGCACGGATTTGGCAATTCACGACATACTCATCCTTAAGCTCTGCGTCGTTCGAAATCACTCGTGTGGCTATCCCGTGCCGCTGAAATCCGCTGATTAAGACGTTGAGAAAATCGGCTACTGCTACTTTCGGATTTGTGCGAATCACTACTTGGGATATCTGCTCTTTTGAGGAAACAGGACGCACGTCGACCGATGTGCATCCGACTACAGTGAAGAACAGGCAGTGATTGCGCGCCCATTGCTGAATAAACGAGGCCACGTTTAGGCGAAGGTGGAAGGCTGACCGCGCTTCCGCACCTGTGGGCTTCCCCAGCCGGTGCAGGGTGTCCTCATCGTGCTTGTCCCAAACGTGCTTTTTCTCTCGGTCGGCGTAGAGGTTTGACTGGCCGGGGACTTGAAACAGGCGGTAGCGGGGTAGTGGTTTGTCGGAATTGTTACTATTCTGACAAGGAAGGGCGGCAGGCGCCGGCGCGCGCGCTTCGCGCGCGCATCCGGCGGCCTGTCCGCCCCCTCCTGTCGCGCTCTGTGACTCTTCCGCCGTGGTCGTCACGGTTGGCCATCCTTGCCCGCCTCCACGAGCGCCAGAATAGCAGCACGCACCGATTGCGGCAGCTTTGACCACGCGAGGACAACTTTAGCTACGTCCTCCCCGGCTTGGACGGGATTTCGTGGAGAACTGCGTGGATTGCCTGTTTCGGATTTTCTCGCAACTTCGCCGCTGTCAGTCTGTTTTCCGTTTCGCTCAGTGGGTTCGACCCTCCGGGCACCAGCTTACTTCGCCGCGGTCTCGCGATACTGGCCGAGGGCGCGGTAGCGCTCGTAGCGTTCATCGAGCAGCTGCTCCACGGCCTTGGGCGTGAGTTCGTCGAGATGGCGCAGCAGCGCGGTCTTGAGCGCGGCGGTCGCGGCGGCGGGGTCGTTGTGCGCGCCGCCGAGCGGCTCGGGAATGACCTCGTCCACCACGGCGAATTCCTTCAAATTGGCGGCGTTGAGCTTGAGGGCCTCGGCAGCCATGGGCGCGTTGGCGCGGTCCTTCCAGAGAATGGCGGCGCAGCCCTCGGGTGAGATGACCGAGTAATAGGCGTTTTCAAAAATGAGCACGCGGTCGGTGACCCCGATGCCAAGCGCGCCGCCGGAGCCGCCCTCGCCGACGATGACAGCGACAGAGGGGACGCGCAGCATGGCCATCTCGCGCAGGTTGACGGCGATGGCCTCGGAGACGTGGCGCGCTTCGGACTCAACGCCCGGGTAAGCGCCGGGGGTGTCGATGAAACTGAGGACGGGCAGGCCGAATTTCTCTGCGAGCTTCATCAGGCGGAGGGCCTTGCGGTAGCCCTCGGGCTGTGGCATGCCGAAATTGCGAGCGATGTTCTCCTTGGTGTCGCGGCCCTTCTGCTGAGCGATGATCATGACCGGGCGGCCCTCGAAAAAGGCGGTGCCGCCGATGAGGGCCTGGTCGTCCTTGAACTGGCGGTCGCCGTGCAACTCTTGGAAGTCCACGCACAGGGCACCGACGTAGTCGAGGGCGTAGGGGCGCTTCGGGTGGCGGGCGACCAGCACGCGCTGCCAGGGGGTGAGGCCGGAGTAGATCTCCCGCTTGGTGGTGTCGATCTTGGACTCGATGGTGGCCAGCTCGCCGGCCATATCGATGTTGTTCTCCAGCGACTGCTGGTGCAGGGATTCGAGCTGCTTTTCGAGTTCGCGCAGCGGCTTCTCAAATTCCAGCAGATAGGCGGGTCGCTCCATAGGCGGGCGAGGGTAGTTGGCCGGATTGGCGGCTGTCAACGGGCCTGTCCCGCCGAAGCCCTGGGCGTAGGCGGACCAACCTCAAATGGCGTCAGTAGATGCAGTTGGGTTGCGGAGCTGGTCCTTCCAGCCAAGGATTTTCGCCTGTGCGCCGTATTTCTCAGCGGTGGCTTTGTCACCCTTCTCCATCCAAATGCGGGAAAGCGTGGTGTTGATGAAAAGATCGTCGGGCCGGAGCGCATGGGCCTTCTCCGCCGCGGCGAGAGCGTCGTCGAAGCGCCGGAGGTTGAAAGTAATCTCAGCCTGCGCATGCCAGGCCTCGAACGAAGCCGGCGCCGCGGTGATGGCGCGCGCGAGCTTGGCCAGGGCGGCCTCGTTGTCGCCCGTTGTGTAGTCGAACGTGGCGTCCTCAATGAGGGCCTGGATTTCCTGCGGTGTCACGAGGTGGACAGTAGCAGCATCCGGACAAAAAGAAAGGACGGCCTTGCGGGCCGTCCTGTTGGAAAAACTTTCGGGTCGGTTACGTCTTCTTGAGGCCGGCCTCGATGGAGATGTCCACGGTGACGTCATCGCCCAGCACCTTGCCGAGCATCGCCGGGCCATTTACGCCGAAGTCCGATTTCTTGAGGACCGTGGTGGCCTCCCAGCCGGAAAGTTGCGAGCCCGGGCGCATGCCGGGGCCGAAGCCGAGCGAGGTGACCTTGAGGACCACGTCCTTGGTGACTTCCTTGATGGTCAGGGCGCCCGTGACATCAAAGGTGTTTTCGCCGGTCTTTTTCCACGACTTGCTCTTGAAGGTCATGGTGGGGAATTTGACCGCATCGAAGAAATCCGGGGACTGGAGGTGCTTGTCGCGGTCCGGGTTGGCGGTGCTGATCGAGGCAATCTCAATGGCGGCCTCGACGCTGCTGTTGGCCAGGTTGGCGCGATCGACGGTGATCGTGCCCGTGGTCTTGGTGAAGCTGCTGGAGAACTTCGACAGCATGTGGCGGATGCTGAACGCGGAGGAGGAATGGACCGGGTCGATGTTGTAAACTTCAACCTCGGCGCGCGCGGAAACGAGCAGGCCGAGGGTGGCGATGAGGGAGAGGAGACGTTTCATAGTGGATGATTTGAGGGGGAAAAGAACGGATAGCCAGAAAAGCGGTTTCGGCAATAGACTAAATGCAGGGTCAATTGCCTATTATAAGATCAGCATGGCGTCGCCATAACTGTAGAACCGATATTCTCGTGAAACCGCCTCGGCGTAGATCTCCTTCAGCCAGGCGATGCCCTCCGGCGAACCCGGAGTCAGGAAGGCCGCCACGAGGCAAAGGAGGGTGGAGTGGGGCTGGTGAAAATTGGTGATAAGCGCGTCCACGCCGCGAAACTCCCGTGGCGGGTAAATGAAAATGTCCGCCTCGGCCAAAATATCCCCGGTGGCAGGTGCGTTGTGCCGCGACAGATAATCCTCGATGGTGCGCACTGACGTGGTGCCGACGGCGACACGCCGGCCCGGGGTGGTGAACAAGGCGCGCTGGGCGGTGGCGTTGATTTCGTAAGCCTCGTGATGGATGGCGTGGTCCTCGATGTTTTCCGTCGCGATCGGCCGGAACGTGCCGAGTCCGATGTGCAGCGTTAGATCGACGGACGCCACGCCTCGAGCGATCAACCCGGCGAGCAACTCTGGTGTGAAGTGCAGGCCGGCGGTCGGCGCCGCGGCAGCGACTTGCTGCGCCGGGTTTGCGTAGATTGTCTGGTAGCGCTGCCGGTCTAGGGCGCGATCCTCGTCGCTATCACGTGCGGCGATGTAGGGCGGCAGCGGCATCTCGCCGATGCGGTTGGCGATGGCGAGAACGTCGCCGTCCTGAGTGACAAAGGCCACGCGCATGAGTCCGTCCCCGGTTTTCTCGCGCACGATGGCGGTGAAGATGTTTTCAAGGCCGAAGGTTGCGCCGACGGGCAGTTTTTTCCCGGGACGCAGCAGGCACCACCATTCATTTGATACGGCAGCGGGCCGAAGCAACAGACACTCGACCTGGCCTCCGGTGGGCCGGCTGGCGTGCAGACGGGCGGGAATGACCGCGGCGTTGTTGCGGAAAAGGCAGTCGCCGGCCCGGAGGTAGTCCGGCAGGTCGCGAAAGTGACGGTGCTCGATGGTGTGCGCCTGGCGATCCACGACCAGCAGCCGCGATTCATCGCGCCGGTCCGCCGGCTTTTGGGCGATGAGCCGTTGGGGGAGCGGATAGTCGAAGAGCGCTGTTTTCACTTCCACCCAAGGGATTATGCCCGGGTGCCGATGTCAGCAAAAAGATGGTTGGGCGCCGCCGCCGGAGTAATAAAAACGGGCTTGCATCACCCGGGGCAAACGCGCCGAATGCCGGGTCAATTTTGGCCGCTTTAGCTCAGTTGGTAGAGCGACTCATTCGTAATGAGTAGGTCGTCGGTTCAAGTCCGACAAGCGGCTCCATCCTTCGCTCTGCTGCGCAGAGCTTCGGATGGCAGGCCATGCCCGTTCGCCTGTCATTCTGAGCGAAGCGAAGAATCCAGTAAAATCATGGATCCTTCGCTCGCGTTGCGACCTCAGGATGACTGGCCTGCGAGCAGGCCAGTCAATTGTCCGCGATCTGGTCGTCGGGCAGGTGCCCCTGCAGTTTGCGGCGGAGGCGCTGTCCCTCGATCTCAAACTTGAGGGAGCGGGCGAAGAGCTGCAGCCGGCGGCGCGTCTCTAAGGTCTCGAGGAGATGCTGCTTGAGCGCGCTGTCCTCGCACAGGTTGAACACGGCGATGTCGGCAAAGGTGTCGATGTCGTCGATGCTCTCGAGGAAACGGGTCATGCCCTTGGGGGCGGGCGTGCCGAGCCGGCGGCGGAGGTTAAGCAGCCGCATGACTTCCAGCCGGAGCAGTTCGAGCTCGGCGTGGTGCGTGCCGGCAGTGGTCGTGATCGGTTGCACGGCGATGATGCGGTAGGGCTCCTCGCGCACGATCTGCTTCACCTCGACGCGGCAGATGCCCTGGAGCAGCAGGTTGGAAGTGTCGTTGTCGCCCTTCTGGCAGGCGCGGATGATGCCGACCGAGGCGATGTCGTGCAACGGTTCGAAGCTGGGGGGATCATCGGTGGTCGTGTTGTCGAGCCGGGCGACGGCGAACAGGCGGTTGCTGGCGAGCACATCGCGTAGCATTTCCTGGTAGCGGGGCTCGAAGATGTGGAGCGGCAGCAGTGCTTGGGGAAAGAAAACAGTGTTGGGCAGCGTCATCACCGGCACCGTCTCGGGCACATGCAGCGTTTCCATGCGCCAAGGGTAGGCGGCAGGACAAGTTTATCAACCAGAGGTTAGTGGCACAGTGTGCCATGGGCTTCGGCAGGCTTGTGCCACGGTGGCGCGTAAGCAGGGTTCAATGCTGCAAGTCGGCATTTGAAATTTATTGTAAGTAACAGACAGTCAACAGGCCGGGAAACAGGCCGGTGCAGGGCACGGGCATTGCTGAGTCACGCGCATGAGTAGAATTTTAGGCATCGATCTGGGCACGACCAACTCCTGCATGTCCATCATGGAGGGCGGTGAGCCCGTGGTCATTCCCAACGCCGAGGGCGCCCGCACCACGCCGTCCGTCGTGGCTTTCACGAAGACCGGCGAGCGCGTCGTCGGCCAGGCCGCCAAGCGCCAGGCCGTGACCAATCCGAAGAACACCGTCTTTTCCGCGAAGCGCCTCATCGGCCGCAAATTCACTGAGGTCAGCGAGGAGGCGAAGAATCTTCCCTACAAGGTCATCGCCGGGAAAAACGGCGACGCTTACATCGAGGTGCAGGTCGGCGACAAGGCCGAGCAATTCGCTCCGCAGCAGATCGCCGCCTTCGTGCTGGGCAAGCTGAAGGCCGACGCCGAGGCCTACCTCGGTGAGAAAATCACGCAGGCCGTCATCACCGTGCCCGCCTATTTCAACGACGCCCAGCGCCAGGCCACCAAGGATGCCGGCAAGATCGCCGGCCTCGAGGTGCTCCGCATCATCAACGAGCCGACCGCGGCCTCGCTCGCCTACGGCCTCGACAAGAAGAAGGACGAGAAGATCGCGGTGTTCGATCTCGGTGGCGGCACGTTTGATGTGTCGATCCTCGAGATCGGTGATGGCGTCTTCGAGGTGAAGGCCACGAACGGCGACACCCATCTCGGCGGCGACAACTGGGACGACGCCATCATCAGCTGGCTCGTGGACACTTTCAAAAAGGACAACGGCATCGACCTCCGCAAGGACCCGATGGCGCTCCAGCGCCTGAAGGAAGAGGCCGAGAAGGCCAAGATTGCCCTCTCCTCGGCGACCACCTACGACATCAACCTGCCGTTCATCACGGCGGACGCGTCGGGCCCGAAGCATCTCAACATCCAGCTCACCCGCGCGAAAATGGAGCAGATTTGCGATGCGCTGTTTGAGCGCTGCATCCAGCCGTTCAAGAACTGCATCAAGGACGCCGGCGTGGACGCCTCCAAAATTGACGAGCTCGTGCTGGTCGGCGGCATGACCCGCATGCCCAAGGTCGTCGACATCGCCCACACCCTCGGCGGCAAGCCGCCGCACCAGGGCGTCAATCCCGATGAGGTCGTCGCCGTCGGTGCGGCCATCCAGGGCGGCGTGCTCAAGGGCGACGTGCGCGATGTGCTCCTGCTCGACGTGACCCCGCTCACGCTCGGCATCATGACGGCCGGCGACGTCGCCACGCCGATGATCCCGCGCAACACCACCATCCCGACCAAGAAGGCCCAGACTTTCTCCACCTACAGCGACAACCAGCCCGGCGTCGAGATCGTCGTCCTTCAGGGCGAACGCTCGATGGCCCGCGACAACAAGAACCTCGGCACCTTCAAACTCGACGGCATCCCGCCGGCGCCGCGTGGCGCGCCGCAGATCGAGGTCACCTTCGACATCGATGCCAACGGCATCCTGCACGTTTCCGCCAAAGACCTTGGCACCGGCAAAGAGCAGAAGATCACCATCCAGGGCTCGTCCGGCCTCACCAAGGAAGAGGTCGAGAAGATGACCAAGGAGGCCGAACTCAACGCCGAGTCCGATCGCAAGCGCAAGGAGGCCGTCGAGACCAAGAACCAGCTCGACACAACCATTTATCAGCTCGAAAAGACCCAGAAGGAGGCGGGCGACAAGCTCCCCGCCGAGGTGCAAGGCAAGTTCGAGGCCGCCCTTGCGTCCGCCAAGAAGGACCTCGAGAGCAACGACACGGACAAGATGAAGGCCGCGCTCGAGAATCTCTCCAAGGTCGGCGCCGAGCTTTACCAGGCGGCACAGGCCGCCCAAGCCGCCGCCAGCGCCCAGCCGGGTGCCGCGACTGACGCCGGCGAGGCTTCCGAGCCCAAGGCCGCCAAGAAGCAGCCCGAGGGCAAGGTCGTCGATGCCGATGTGGAAATCGTCGACGACGAGAAGAAATAACCTTTAACACGCACCCGTTCCCCCTTACAGGAACGGGTTCGCCTTTTTCAACCCACCATCTCCAACCCTGAACCACACCCAACCAATATGGCTAAAGTAAAAATCAAACCCATCGGTGACCGCATTCTGGTGCAGCACATCGAAGAAAAAGAACAAGTGCGCGGCGGAATCATCATTCCGGACAGCGCCAAGGAAAAACCGCAGGAGGCCACGGTCATTGCCCTGGGCTCTGGCAAGCGGGATGAAAACGGCAAGGTCACGCCCTTCGAGGTGAAGGTCGGCGACAAGGTCCTTATCGCTCAATATGGCGGCAACGAGGTCAAGATCGACGATGTGAAATACAAACTGGTTCGCGAAGACGACATCCTTGGCCTCATCGGCTGAGCCCGCGTCGCACCACATAAAACTTAAACCTTAAAACTTACTCACTTATCATGGCAGCCAAACAACTCATCTTCGACGAAAACGCCCGGCAAAAACTGCTGCGCGGCGTCGAGCTTCTCTCCCGCGCCGTCAAGGTCACGCTGGGGCCCAAGGGCCGCAACGTCGTCATCGACAAAAAATTCGGGTCGCCGACCGTCACCAAGGACGGCGTCACCGTCGCCAAGGAGATCGAGCTCCCGGATCCTTACGAGAACATGGGCGCCCAGATGGTCAAGGAGGTCGCCTCCAAGACGTCTGACAGCGCCGGTGACGGCACCACCACTGCGACCGTGCTCGCCGAGGGCATCTACCGCGAGGGCCTGAAGAACGTCACCGCCGGCGCCAACCCGGTCTACCTCAAGCGCGGCATCGACAAGGCCGTCGTGGCCGCCGTCACCGAGCTCGCCCGCGTTTCCAAGAAGGTCAATGACCGCGAGGAAATCCGCCAGGTTGCCACCGTCTCCGCCAACTGGGACGAAACCATCGGCAACATCATCGCCGACGCCATGGACAAGGTCGGCAAGGACGGCACCATCACCGTTGAGGAAGCCAAGTCCATCGAGACGACCCTCGAGGTCGTCGAGGGCATGCAGTTCGACAAGGGCTACCTGTCGCCTTACTTCGTCACCAACGCCGAGAGCCAGGAGGTCACCCTCGAGGACGCCCATGTGCTCATCCACGAGAAGAAGATCAGCAACCTGCAGGAAATGCTCCCGCTGTTGCAGACCATCGCCAAGAGCGGCAAGCCCCTACTCATCATTGCCGAAGAGGTCGAGGGCGAGGCCCTCGCGGCCCTCGTGGTGAACAAGATTCGCGGCACGCTCAATGTGTGCGCCGTCAAGGCCCCCGGCTTTGGCGACCGCCGCAAGTCCATGCTCGAGGACATCGCGATCCTCACCGGCGGCAAGTGCATCACCGAGGACCTCGGCCTCAAGCTCGAGAACCTCACCCTCGCCGACCTCGGCAAGGCCAAGCGCATCACCGTCGACAAGGAAAACACCACCATCGTTGAGGGCGGCGGCAAGACGTCCGACATCCAGGGCCGCGTCAAGCAGCTCCGCCGTCAGATCGACGAGACCACCTCCGATTACGACCGCGAGAAGCTCCAGGAGCGCCTCGCCAAGCTCGCGGGGGGCATCGCCGTCATCAATGTCGGCGCCTCCACCGAGGTCGAGATGAAGGAGAAGAAGGCCCGCGTCGAGGACGCCCTCCACGCCACGCGCGCCGCGGTCGAGGAAGGCATTGTCGCCGGCGGCGGTGTCGCCCTTCTGCGCACCATCAAGGTCATCGAGGCCCTCAAGCTTGAGGGTGACGAGGCCTTCGGCGCCCAGATCGTGCGCCGCGCCATCGAGCACCCCATCCGCGTGCTCTGCGCCAATGCCGGCGTGGACGGCGGTGTGGTCATCAAGGAAGTCCTCGCGGCCAAGGGCAACCACGGCTACAATGTTGCGACCGACAAATACGAAGACCTCGTGAAAGCCGGCGTGGTGGACCCGACCAAGGTCACCCGCACCGCGCTGCAGAACGCGGCCTCGATCGCCGGCCTGCTCCTCACCACCGAGTGCATGATCACCGACCTCCCGGAGAAGAAGGAAGCTTCGGGTGGCGGCGGCGGCCACGGCGGCGGCGGGATGGGCGGCATGGACTACTGAGACCGTCTAAGGAGACAACTAACACTCCAGTCACAGGCTTCACATACAAGACGCGGCTCTCCCGGGCCGCGTCTTTTTATGAGCTTAAACCTGATTACCAGATCATGAACATACCAACACAAAGACCGGCTCACGTCCTGGATGTCAGATTGTCAACTAAGCATCGGGTCAGAGACTACGACGAGATGGTCGCAGGGCTCAATCCGGTTGGGATCTCCAACTTCATAAAGCTCCGATTGGAAGAGCGCTATATTCGCCCGGTCAAGTCAACGACTGCGTCCAATGGCTTTGCTTCAATGGCCCTGAGCTGCCTCTAGATTGAAACAATCCAATGTTTCCGAGATGGGAAAAGGGATACGTTGCCGAAGAAAGCAGGTCTAAAGGCATTTCAAGATTTTTTCGCTTGGAGTAGCTGGATCGCCATGGCGCGCTGCGCGCACCTCGCGATGACAAAACCTAACAGCCCGCAGGGACGCGGGCCCTCCACCAGTCGCGCCCTACCTTTCGCCTTTAGTTTCGTGTGTTTGGTGCCTGCCCTTCGTAGCTCTTGCCTGAGAGTGAAGGAGGGTATTTCGTGGTGGCACCATGGAAGTAATCTTTCTCGGCTCGGGCACGTCGCAGGGCGTGCCGATGATCGCCTGCAACTGCGCGGTCTGCACCTCGGCCGACCCGCGCAATCACCGCACGCGGGCGAGCATCCATGTCGTGATGGACGGACTTCACATCCAGGTGGACGCCACGCCGGAGTTCCGGCTGCAATGCCTGCGCGAGAAAGTGGAGCAGCTCGACGTGTTCATTCTCACGCACGGCCACGCCGATCATATCGGCGGGATGGACGACCTGCGGCGCTTCTGCGACCTGCACGGCGGCACGGCGCTGACGGTGTATACGACGGACGAGGGTATGGCGCGGGTGCGGTCGGTTTTTCCCTATACCATCGCTGAGCGACCGGTGTCGAAGGGCTATGCGGCTTTCAAGCTGGTCGAGATGCCGCCGGTGCTCGAGTTCCCCCAAGGCACCATTCGCTCCACTTTGCTTCCGCATGGTGCGATCAACACTCTCGGCTTGGTCTTTGAGGAGAAGTCATCAGGCAAAAAGTTCGTCTATTATAACGACTGCAAAAGTGTGCCCCGCGAGGCAATGACGCTGGCGAAGGGGGCTGACGCGGTGTGTCTCGACGGCCTGCGGCCCGACCCGCACCCGACGCACATGAACATCGGCGAAGCCTGTGCCGCGGCGGCGGAAATCGGCAGCCCGGCAAGTTACCTCACTCATCTCACGCACGGCATTGAGCACGAGGCTTGGAGCCGCAAGCTCCCGGCCGGCGTGCATTTGGCCCACGACGGACTTAGGCTGAAGTTGTAGAAACGTGGTGGCGAATTATGACAAATCATTGAGATAGAGCTTGATTTAAATCCTATCAATCTAATGTAGTATAGTAAAATAGCCTATGAAGCTGTCCAAACGCGGCGAATACGCCCTGCGGTCACTCATCAATCTTGGCATTGCAGCCAAGGTGAAGCGGTCGTTGGTGCGCGTGAGTGAGCTGGCGAAGGCGGAGGACCTGCCGGTCAAGTTCCTGGAGCAGGTGATGCAGCAGCTCCGCGAGGCCGGCTACGTGGAAAGCGAGCGGGGCAAACACGGTGGCTACCGGCTGGCCCGACCCGCCAGTGAGATTCATATCGGCAAGATTGTGCGCCTGATTGACGGGCCGCTGGCCCCCATCGGTTGCGTGAGCCAGACCGCCTACGAGCCCTGCAATTGCCCGGATCAGGAACATTGCGGTCTGCGCATGCTGATGCTCGATGTGCGCAACGCCATCGCCGCCATCCTCGACCGCTACACCCTGGCGGACGTGGTCGAGGTGACCACCCGCAAAATGGTCCGTGACGGCCTTGCGCTGCCCTTCAGCGCCCCGGCCACCACTGCGACCGCCGTCCGCCGCCGCAGCAACGCGGCGGCCACTCGCCGGCTCAGCCCGACCGAGGGCGTCGTTCATCAGCTCCTGGGGGATTACGCGATATGAGCGAAGCCGCTCCCATTTGCATGCAACGCCTGTCTCTTCTTTTCGTTTTTGCCCTCAGCTTCACGCTGGTCCGCGCGGAAAAAATCACGCTGCGCGTCGGCTATTTTCCGAACGTTACCCACGCTCAGGGCGTGATCGGCAGCCACACTACGCGCGAGAAGCACGGCTGGTTCGAGAAGCGGCTCGGCCCGGACATCACAATTCAGTGGTATCCATTCAACGCCGGCCCGGGCGCGATGGAGGCCATCTTCGCCGGCTCGATCGACCTGACCTATGTCGGGCCCAACCCGACACTGAACGCCTACATTCGCTCGAAGGGCGACGAGATCCGTGTGCTCGCCGGCTCAGCGGAGGGCGGGGCGGCGCTTGTGGTCCCGGGCGATGGGCGCATCGCGCAGCCGTTCGATTTTCGCGGCCGGAAAGTCGCCACACCGCAGCTCGGCAACACGCAGGACGTGGCCGCTCGCGCCTGGCTGAAGAAGCAAGGCTTCAAGATCACACTCACGGGCGGGAACGTTTTCGTCGTGCCGACGGCCAACGCCGACCAGCTCGGCCTGTTCCAGCAGGGCCAGCTCGACGCGGTCTGGACGGTGGAGCCTTGGGTTTCACGCCTGGAACTTGAGGCCGGTGGCAAGGTGTTCGTGGAACAGACCGACGCGGTCACGACGGTGCTGGTTTCCAGTGTGAAGTTTCTCAAGACGCACCCGGACTTGGTGGAGAAATTTCGCGCGGCACACATCGAGCTCACGGCGTGGCTCAACGAGCATCCCGATGAAGCGAAGGCGAAGGTCCGCGCCGGGCTCAGCGCCGAGATGAGGCGCGAGATGTCCAACGCCATCGTTACCAGCGCGTGGCGGCGGCTGAAGTTCACCGACCGGGTCCCGCAGGCACAGTTTGCCACGCTGGTGGGCGACGCGCAGAGAGTGGGTTTCCTGCGTGATGCCATTCCCCTCGACCGACTTTTCTCCCGCCAGCCATGATCCAGCAGGAAATCTTCGCGCCGTCCCCGGCGAAACTTTCGATCGACCAGGTATCGAAGTCGTTTCGCGTCAAGCACGGTGCCGTGCTCGCGCTCGACCGGGTGAGCCTGCAGGTCGCGGACGGGGAGTTTGTGTGTCTCGTCGGCCCGAGTGGCTGCGGCAAATCCACCCTGTTGAACCTGATCGCCGGTTTTGAGGAGCCCGATGAAGGCACCCTGGTCGCAGGGGACCAGCCGGTGCGCAGCCCGAGCCGCGAACGGATGATGATGTTCCAGGAATCGGCCCTCTTCCCATGGCTCGATGCCTTGGGCAATGTGATGTTCGGGCTGAAGCGAAAACCCGGGCTGACGCCCGCCGAGCGGCGCGAGGTGGCGGAGCATTACCTCAAGCTGGTCGGGTTGGAGAAATTCATGCACGCCTACATCCACGAGCTGTCGGGCGGCATGAAGCAGCGCGTGGCGCTCGCCCGCGCGCTGGCGCCCAACCCGCAGGTGCTGCTGATGGACGAACCGTTCGCGGCGCTCGACGCCCTGACGCGCGAGCAGCTCTACGGCGACCTGCAGCGCATCTGGGCGCAGCGGCACGTCACCATCGTGTTCGTCACGCACAACGTGCGCGAGGCGGTGAGCCTGGGCGACCGGGTGGTGCTGTTCTCGCCGCATCCCGGGCGCATCCGCGAGGAGTTCAAGATCACCCTGTCGCGACCACGCGACATCAACAGCGTCGAGGTGGCGGGCTACGCCACGCGCATCACCCGGGCGCTCAAGGACCACCTGGAGCACGGAGCCGGCATCTGATGAAACTCTTCCTGACTGCCAGCCTCTTCTTTCTCGCGCTCATCGTGGCGTGGCACTTCGCCTACGAGGCGAAAATCTGGTCTCCCGTGCTCGTGCCGTCGCCGGAAAGCGTGGCGCGTTACCTGTGGGACATCGCGCTCGATGGCACGCTGTGGTCCAGCACGATCGTGACCATGAAGCGATTGCTGGCCGGCTATCTTATCGGGCTGGTGGCGGGGGTCCCGCTGGGTTTTCTCACCGCCCGGGTGCGGACGCTGCGCGACACGGTCGGCGTGCTGGCGCTCGGCCTGCAGGGACTGCCGAGCGTGTGCTGGGTGCCGCTGGCGCTGCTGTGGTTCGGCCAGACCGAGGGCGCCATGCTTTTTGTGGTGGTGATGGGCACGCTCTGGTCGGTGATCCTCGCCACCGAGACCGGCGTGCGCAATGTGAACCCCATCTACGTGCGGGCGGCGCACACCATGGGCTCGCACGGGGTGCATACTTGGGTGACCGTGATGCTGCCGGCCTCGCTGCCGTTCATCGTGAGCGGCATGAAGCAGGGCTGGGCGTTCGCCTGGCGCTCGCTCATGGCCGCGGAGATTTACGTGACCATCCTGACCGGTTTCGGCCTGGGCCACCTGCTGCACTACGGCCGGGAGCTGAACGCCATGGAACAGGTCGTGGCCGTCATGCTGGTCATCGTCCTCATCGGCCTGCTGGCGGACAAGGTGCTGTTCTCCCCTTGGGAGAAGTTCCTGCACCGCCGCTGGGGCACGGAAAAATGAGCGTTTAAGACATTTTCCACAGTTGCCTCGCGCTTCTCCCGCCGCATAAAACTTTCCCCCGCGATTTTCACCCAACCTGAACCCCCGACGATCATGGCCAAGATATACAACGACATCACGGAAACCATCGGCAACACGCCGCTCGTGCGCCTGAACCGCACTGCCGCCGCCCACGGGGCCCAGGCGGAAATCCTGCTCAAGCTCGAGTTCTTCAACCCGCTCTCCAGCGTCAAGGACCGCATCGGGTTCTCGATGATCGATGATGCGCTGAAGTCCGGCAAGATCACCAAGGACACCGTCCTGATCGAGCCGACCAGCGGCAACACGGGTATCGCACTGGCCTTCGTGGCCGCGGCCAAGGGCCTCAAGCTCATCCTCACCATGCCCGAGACGATGAGCACCGAGCGCCGCAAGCTGCTCAAGATCCTCGGCGCGCGTCTCGTGCTGACCGAGGGACCGAAGGGCATGAAGGGCGCCATCGCCAAGGCCGAGGAGCTGCAGGCGAAAATCCCGGGTTCCTTGATCCTCCAGCAATTTTCCAATCCGGCCAATCCGGCCATCCACCGCAAGACCACCGCGGAGGAAATCTGGCGCGACACCGACGGCAAGGTGGACATCATCGTTTCCGGCATCGGCACCGGTGGCACCATCACCGGCGTGGGCGAGGTGCTCAAGGCCCGCAAACCGTCGCTCAAGATCGTGGCCCTCGAGCCCGATGCCTCGCCGGTCCTCTCCGGGGGCGCGCCCGGCCCGCACAAGATCCAGGGCATCGGCGCCGGCTTCTTGCCCGCTGTGCTCAACACGAAGATTTACGACGAGGTCATCCGCGTGAAGGAGGCCGACTCCGGCCCCGTCGCAAAGCAGGTCAACCAGCTCGACGGCATTCCGGTCGGCATCTCATCGGGCGCAGCGGTCTGGGCGGCCATCCAGCTGTCCAAGCGCCCGGAAAACAAGGGCAAGCAGATCGTCGCCATCATCCCGTCGAGCAGCGAGCGCTACCTCTCCACCTGGCTTTTTGCTGACGTCAATGTCGAGAGCGATTCGGTGGATGATCTGATCCCCGCGGCCGGCGCCTGAGACCGCCTCCAATAAAAATTACAGGGCGGACCGGCGGGCCCGCCCTTATTTTTGGCCCGCCCGCGACTCGCCGGCCCGATACCAGCGGTAGAACGTGACGCCGAAGGCGATCATCATCACGCTCATGCCGATGAGCTTCATCATGGCGCCGGCGAGCAGCTGGTCGCTGGCGGCGGACAGGCCGGTGATGCGCGGGGCGTATTCGTAGGTGGGGTAGAGCACGTCGGCCGAGAAAGTGATGTAGGCGAACACCGGCGTCATGCCGATGATGACCGCCGGGAGATAGAGCATCTGCCCGGCATAACTGGCGGGCGGGAATTCCTTCGCCGGACTGTAGAGCGGCCACCAGTAGAGGAGTGCGGCGCCGAACATCATGAAATGCTCGGCGATGTGGACCACGCGGCTTTGCAACGCCCAGTCGTAGAGGAACGGCAGGTGCCACACCGTGATGACGGCGGTGTAGAGCACACCGCAGACGACGGGGTGGGTCAGGATCCGGAGCAGCGGGCGCAGGGCGGGCCGGCCAGTGACCGGGCGCACCAGCCAGTCGGGCACCCCGAGCAGGAAGAGAATGGCCGCCGGGTAGATGATGATCTGGTGCTGCAGCATGTGGGCGCTGAGCAGGTAGCTCTCGGCGATCTGGTCGAGGGGCGAGCCGACCGCGAGATAGAAGCAGAGCAGGGCCGCATAGAATTTGACCGCGTGCCGGCGCGGGTAGGGGACACCCGGGGCCAGCCGGCTGCGCAGCGGCCCGGCGAGGATGGCGTGGAGCCAGCCAAGAAAAATGAGCCCGCCGATCAGGAAGGGTTCATTGTGCCAGTGGGTCCAGTCGATCATCGGGCCTTACGATTATGCGCAGGCAGTTGAATGGCCACTACCGAGTGCGAAGCCCGACAGTCGGTCAAAAGCACTAAAAGGTGCAAAAAAACCGCGCATCTCGCGAGGCTGGGAGGAGCAAACCCGGACTGACTCAGAACAGCAGCAGGCCCGCCACGGCGCTCAGCGGCTTGCTGGCGTCGGCGCCAAAGATATGGAGCAGGGCCCACATGGTGCCGCCGGCGAGGACGAGGCCGATGAAGAAGAGGATCGTGCAAAACACCTTGTCCCAGCGCAGGTGCATGAAGAAGAAGATGACGAACATGAACTTCACGGCGGAGAGCAGCACCAGCGCGGTGACGACGAACCATTTCACAATGGGCGTGTAGACGAGCACGACCTCGGCGCCGGTGATGACGGCCAGAATCATGGCGATCGCGATGTAGAAGTGAAACTTGCTCGGCTCGTGGTGGCCGGCGGCGGGCGCGTGGGCGTGGGTGGCGGCGGGGGCGGACATGGCGGGGAAGTTGAGAGCTGAGGGCTGAGTCTTTCTCGTAATCGTTCTCGTAATCTTAATCTCGGGGTTCGACGACGGCAGATGGAGAGGAGAGAACGATCAAGAGTAGGAGAACGAGAACGATGGGTGATCAGAGATACTCGAGCAGGTAGACGGCCGTGAAGATGATGATCCAGACGATGTCGACGAAGTGCCAGTAGAGGCCGATGGCCTCGACATCGATGGCGTTCTTCTCGCCGAACTCGACCGTGGAGCCGCGGCGGGCGAACCACGCCATGGCAATGCAGGCGGCTGCGCCGACGCTGAGCGGGATGGCGCGGTGGCTGAGGAATTCACCGATCCCCGCGCCGTAGATGATCTCAATCATGCCGGGCACGAAGACGATGAAAGCAACCCCGGCCGCGACGGCGACCGCAAGCAGGTGGAGGAAGTTCATCGGCAGGCCGCCGCCGGCCGCGGGTTTAAAGGTGCGGACATACATCATACCGAGCAACAGCACACCGATGGCGACGTGCGTGCCGTGTGTGCCCGTGAGCGTGTAGAACGTGGAGCCAAAGAGGCTGTTCGAGAGCGTCATGTGCTTCACATGCACGAAGTGCGAGAACTCGTAGACCTGGCCGCCGAGGAAGATGCAGCCGAAGAACATCGTGCCGAGGAGCATGGTGCGCGTGCTCCGGACATTGCCGCGCTGGATGGCGTTCACCGCGAGCGCCATGAGCAGCGAGGACATGAGCAGGATGAAAGTCGAGAAGGACGTGAGCTCGATGTTGAAGACGACGGTCGGCTGCGCGTTGCCCGGGGGCGGGTTGAGGCGGTAGACGAGATGGGTCGAGATCAGCGTGCCAAAGAACATGCAGTCCGAGGCGAGGAAGGCCCACCAGAGGAGCTTCTTGTTCGGGATGCCGGTCGACGTCGTCGAGTCGTGATGGTGGTCGATGGTGGCGGCGTGGCTGCTCATGTCGGAGTGAAAGTGAGGATGAAAGTCGCTTAATGATGATAGCCGCCGGATTCCTTGGCATTGCCATCGGCATCGAGGTGAATGTGGTAGCCGCCCGGGCCCTCGAGCGACCAGAGGTAGCAGGCTGCGACGACAAGGCAGAGGCCGGCGATGGCGAGCGGCGCGTGCGAGCCGAGGACCTGGTTGCCCATCATGAGGACAGGATGCTTCAACTGCGCGAGGTTGTAGGCGCCGAACAGCAGGCCCATGCCGGCGATGATGGGATACCACGACTGGTCGGGCATGTGGATGCCGCCGTGGGCCTCCTCGGCCTTGATGTGCTCGGCCTTCTCCTTCGCGATCTCATCCTTGTGGGTTTTCTCATACCACCAGGCGTCGCGGGCGTGAACCTGCGGGATGGCGGCGAAGTTGTGCTCGGGCGGCGGGGAGGGGATGGACCACTCCAGCGTGCGGCCGTCCCACGGGTCGCCGCCGCACTTCTTGCCCTTGAAGAAGGACCAGACGAGCACCGCAAAATAGGTGAACATACCGAGGCCGAGCAGGTAGGCGCCGCAGGAGGCGAACAGGTTGCCCTCGTTCCAGCCCATGTTGGAGTCGTAGGTCCAGGTGCGGCGGGGCATGCCGTTCAGGCCGAGGAAGTGCATCGGGAAGAACGTGCAGTTGAAGCCGATGAAAATGAGCCAGAACGAGAGCTTGCCCCAAAACTCGGGCACCATCCGGCCGAAGAACTTCGGGAACCAGTAGTGGATGGCGGCAAGCAGCGCGAAGGTGGCGCCGCCGATGAGGACATAGTGGAAGTGGGCGATGACGAAGTAGCTGTCCTGCTGCTGGGCGTCGGCCGGCGCGGCGGCGTGCATGATGCCCGAGAAGCCGCCGAGCATGAACATCCAGATGAAGCCGAGGGCAAACATCATGGGCACGCGGGTGACGATGCGGCCGCCCCAGAGCGTGCCGATCCAGTTGAAGATCTTGACGCCCGTCGGCACGGCGATGGCCATGGTGGCGATGGCGAAGGCCGCGGTGGCGACCGTGCCCAGGCCGGTGGTGAACATGTGGTGGCTCCACACGCCGAAGCCGATGAAGCCGATGGCGACGCCCGAGAAGACCACGATGGGGTAGCCGAAGAGCGGCTTGCGCGAGAACGTGGGCAGGATTTCCGAGACGTAGCCCATCGGGGGCAGGATGAGAATGTAGACCTCGGGATGGCCGAACACCCAGAAAAGGTGCTGCCAGAGGATGGGCTGGCCGCCGCCGGAGACCTCGAAGAAGTTGGTGCCGAAGTTGCGGTCGAACATCACCTCGACGAGCGCGATGGCGATGGCGGGCAGCGCGAGGATGAGCAGGAAGCTCGTGACCAGCGCCATCCAGCAGAACACGGGCAGGCGCATCATCGTCAGGCCCGGGGCGCGCATGTTGATGATCGTGACGATGAAGTTCAGCGACGCGACGATGGAGGAGAGGCCGAGGGTCTGAATGCCGAGCACCCAGAAGTCGGTGGACAGATCGGGGGTGAACTGCTTCGAGGTGAGCGGGGAGTAGCCGAACCAGCCGATGTCGGGCGCGCCGCCAAAATCCCAGCTGGGGACGAAGTGCGAGAGCCAGCCGACGTTGAGCAGGGTGGCCCCGGCGACCCACACCCAGAGTGAGAAGGCGTTCAGGCGGGGGAAGGCCACGTCGCGGGCGCCGACCTGGATCGGGACGAGCAGGTTGAAGAACGCGGCGTTGAGCGGCATGACCGCGAGGAAGATCATCGTGGTGCCGTGCATCGTGAACAGCTCGTTGTAGAGCTGCGCGGTGACGAAACGGTTGTTCGGGACGATGAGCTGCGTGCGGATCATCAGCGCCTCGACGCCGCCGATGAGGAAGAACAGGATGGCGAAGCCGCCATACAGCATGCCGATCCGCTTGTGGTCGACGGTGGTCAGCCAGCTGACGAGGCCGGTCTTGGCCGTGGGGCGGGTGAACAATTCAAACGACTTGGCGGGGGCGTGCCCCGTGCCGGTGAATTCGGATTTTGCCAGTGCTTCGGCCATGAGAGGTGAGGGTGAAAGGTGGGGTTATTTCAGGCTGTGCAGGTAGGCGACGAGGGCGTCGATCTCCTGGTCGTTGAGGATGATGTTCGGGACCATCCTGCCGTCGGCATCCGGTTTCATGTAACCGACCATGCCGCCGAAGCCGTGATACATCTTGTTGCCGGGTTTGAAGTATTCCGGGTTCTTGATCCACTGGTGCAGGCGTTCGGTCGTGTTTTCCAGGGCGCCGGCGGCGACCGAGGAACGGGCGCCGACATGCGTGAGATCGGGGCCGACGATGCCCGCGCCGTCATGGCCGCGGATGGTGTGACAGGAGACGCAGGTCTTGTCCTTGAAAAGCTTGCGGCCCGTGGCGATGAGCGGGGCGTTTTCGCCCGCCTCGGGGTCCTGCATTTTTTTCCAGGCGGCCAGCGGGTTGGCGTCAAAGCTGGTCGAACCGGAGTAGGACTCGCCGGGGGCCAGTTGCAGGCTGGCGAACTGGACCCGCGGGCGGGCCGCCTCGGTGGCGGCGGTCTGGGCGGTGGCACTGCGGGCGGGCCCTTTCTGGTTGGCGAGCCACTTCACGTATTCGACGGGGGAAAGCGCGATGACCCGGAAGCGCATGATGGCGTGCGATTCGCCGCAATACTCGGCGCACTGGCCGTAGAAGTAACCGGGCTTGCTCGCCTTGAACCAGAGGAAGTTCGGACGGTTCGGGATCATGTCCACCTTGCCGGCGAGCTTGGGAATCCAGAAACTGTGGATGACATCGATGGTGCGGAGGTGCACGCGCACGGGCGTGCCCGCGGGCACGACGAGCTCGTTGCCCACGACGAGGGGGGCCTCGCCGCCACCGGGGAGCGGCATCATCTCGCCGTTATACTCGAACTTGAACCACCACTGGTAGCCAGTGACGGTGACGTCCATGGCGTTGCCCTTCTCGGCCTCCGGCACGTCGTAGGTATACCAGATGTCGCGCAGGGTGGGGATGGCGATGATGACGAGCAGGATGACGGAGCCGGCGATGAGTCCGATTTCGACGAAGGGGTTGCCATGGCCCGCCACCGCCGTGGGCTCGGCCTGCTCGTCGGCATCGGACTTGGCGCGGAATTTGATCTGCGCGTAGGCCAGCACCGCGCCGACAATGATGAAGATGAAAGTCGTCACATAGACCGTGATCATGAACAGGTCCCACTGCCGCTGGGCGACGGGTCCCTCCGTGACCATCGTGGATTGCGGACCGCTGAGGCTGAAGACCTGATGCAGCCTGTTGCAGCCGGACAACAGGGCCAGGCCGAGCCCGGCAAACAAAGCGGGGGCAAAGCGCGAAACTTTGCGGTGGGCGGAACGTGTGCGGGTCATGTGTAACAGTGGCGGCATCAGCGTGGTGCGCTGCGCCAAGTGTATTGGGCCAGACTTTGCAAAATGTCCCCCATTTCAACCACAAAACCGCGCAATCCGCCGCGCCGGGCCCCGGTTTATTAATGCGTGCCGACCGCGGTATTAGTCCGGCGCAAACTTTGCCTGCAGTATTGCGCATCGCCTGCCAGCTGTGCGATACTCGGTACCGATGAAAAAACACCTGATTCTCCCCCTGCTGGTGGCCGGCCTGTTTCTGGCCGGCTGCGGCCCGAAAGATCAGCCGGCCGCCGCGCCGGCCGAGACCGCCTCCACGGTCGCAACCTTCGAGTTTACGGCGAACGACACCATGAAGTATAACCTTACCCGGATTGAGGTTAAGGCCGGTCAGGAGGTCAGGGTAAGCCTGACCAACATGGGCAGCATGCCGAAGACCGCCATGGCGCACAACTGGATCCTCCTGAAGAAGGGCACCGACCCCAAGGCGTTTGTCGACGCGGCCATCATGGCCATGGCCACCGACTATATCCCGGCGGCGCTGGCCGACCAGGTCATCATCCACACCAAGCTCCTCGGGCCGAAGCAGAGCGACGAGATCAGCTTCAAGGCGCCGGCCGAGCCCGGCGAATATCACTTCGTCTGCAGCTTCCCGGCGCACTTTCTCGCCGGCATGACCGGCGTGATGGTGGTGAAGTAAGCAGCGACAAACCGATTCTTTTCAAGCCGGCCTAAGGGCCGGCTTTTCTATTGGAGGGCCCACGCCTGTCAGCCATAGCCTTGGCGGCGGCTGATCCCCGTGGGCCGCGGCCCGTCAGGAGACGAGCCCTCCACCAATCTTCTATCTTCTATCCGCGGACGGCAATCCGACCTCAATTTGCCGGCGGAGTCACCGGTGTTACGGCGGGCGTCGGAGCCGATTGGGTTGGCGGCGCCATTTCCTTCGCGAGTTTCTCCGCGTCGGCGGGCGTGATCGTGAACCCCGGGGCGATGGAACGAGCCGGGTTGTCGGAGAGGAACCAGCGGCCCCACTCGACATACGGCGCGTTGTCGGGCAAGGCCACGAGCGTGCGGCGGATGCCGTCGATCTTCGCCACGGCTTCGGCGGCGTCAACGAACTGGCCCTCGGCATTCACCGTCTTGCTCGCGCAGAGCGTGGCCAGATCCAGCAGCCATCCCGGCACCCGCGTATTGGCGGGCAGGGCGGGCGGCACGGACCAGAGATGTAGCTTATTGTCCGCCGCCGATGTCCGCACAAAGCGGCCGTCCGGACTGAACTCCGCACTCGCAACGCGGAAGCCATGCAGCATCGGCTCGCTGAGCGGCAGGCTCGTCCGGGTGTCCCACACCCGGACTGCTCCGCTGTTATCGGCGGTCACAACCCGGGTGCCATCGGGACTGAACCGGGCAGCGCGCACGACGTTTTCATGCATCATCGGTTCGCCAAACGGAGCGCCCGTCTGTCCATCCCAGAGGCGCGCGGTACGGTCGACGGAATACGTGAGGAGAAGCTTTCCGTCCGGTGAAAAGTCAGCCACTTCAACGGATGCGCTGTGGTAGAGGATCGGGCTGAGGGGTCGCCCGGCGGCCGAATCCCAAATCTGCGCTTCACCCCAACTGTTACTGGTGGCGATTCGCGTGCCATCGGGACTGAATCTGAAAGAGCGCGCATTCACATCCCGCATCGGTTTGAGCTCAACCAGTGCCTTGCCCGTGGCAAAATCCCACACTTTCGACACTCCGAGGACTGTCCCCGCCGTTATCCGGTGACCAGAGGGATCGAATCGAACGCTGCCGGTCACGATGGGAACGTCAGAAACGATTTCCGGCCCGGCCGGCAGCCCGGTTTGAAGGTTCAACACCCGCACGCTTTGGGTAAAAGTCAGGGACGCCAGATCCCCTGTGTCGCTGAAAGCGATACTGGCTTGCGAGGGCAGATCGGTATCCAGCGGGGTTGCGTGGGAAACCCCGTTGCTGCCGAGTTTCCAGGCCTCCCACCGGCCTGCCGCTGTCCGGAGAACCATTACGCCCAAATCCGGGCGAACGGCCACTCGGCTCTGCCCCGGGCCAAAGCCCACGAATGACTCCGGAAAGGCAAAGCCACCCGCGGTGAAACTCCCAGAGGCCACATCCAGCACGCGGGCCCGGTCACGCGATAGCCACAGCAGCCGGGCGGTGTCGCCGGGCACGAAAGGCACCGGGAAAAGCTCGTTCCCTCGCGGCAGCAACAATTCCCGGGCGGCCCCTTGCCCGACGCGCAGGCGGTAAACCGTGCCATTAGCCGAGCCAATGGCCAGTCGGGTCCCCTCCGGGGCGAGGGCGGTCTGGCTGTCCCTTACCTGCAAAGTCGGTTCAGCCAGCAACCGGCCGGTGGCCACCTCCCACAGCCGTGTGAAACCGTCGGCGCTAGCGGTGAGCAGCACCCGGCTGTCGGGGCTGAAGCTAACATTTCTCATGACTCCACCATGCACCATGAGTGGGGACGCTTGCTTGCCGGTGACGACATCCCACAATCGCCCATTGCCCCCTTCCCCGGTAAACAACCGCCGGCCGTCTGGACTGAAATTAGTTCCGGTGGCAGGCACCGCCATATTTGCTCCAACCTGGATGCGCGTGGAGCTGTCAAAAACCTGCAATCCTCCACTGGCCCGGATGAGGAAAAGCCGTCCATCATCTGAAAACAACGCGTCGGATGTTTCATCAATCAGGGCATTCTCGACAATCCGGGGTTCGGTCAGGGGCTGGCCGTCGGGGATGGAATACATCCGCCAGACCACCTCCCGGGCATTCGCGGGATAAATCACAATCATTTGCCGGCCGTCGGGGCTGAAAACCCAACTTTTAATTTCATCCGGAAAAGAGAAGGCCTGGAGTTTTTCACCGGTGGCCGCGTTCCGCAGTTGCAATTCGCGTATGGGATTCTCGCCGCTGGTGAACCATCGGCCGTCCGGGCTGCAATTGATTTTGGTCTTGGCCGAACGCTGCATCAACGCGTGGGTGCGTCCGGTTGAAGTCTGGCAGACCACGATCGACTGGTCTTCTAGCAGGACGAAAATGATCGGGTCCGCTTTGTTCACGCCCCACGCAAACAGCACATTCTTGTCGAAACGAAACTCCCGGACCATCCCGCCCGTATCGGCATCGACGATGCGAATGACACCATCCAGGCACCGCACCGCAATCTGCCGCTCCCCGGTCAAAAACCAATAGCCCGGAAATCCGGCCGGCAGCTTGGTCGTTTTGAGTCCCCCGGTCGCGGCATCGATGATGCCAATGGTGCCGTCCTCGCAGAAAACGGTGATCTTGGAGCCATCAGCCGAGTATTGGACTCGTATGACACGCGCAGGAAATTTGAGCGGCGCACCTTCCGGCAGAAGGAAATTGTGTGACGTGAGTATGGAGGCAAGACGGGGCGCAATGGTGGAATTTTCCGGGTCTTTCTGAGCGGCCCGCAGCAGATACGCGAGCCCGTCGGCGATTTTGCCTTCGTCGAGATAACGCGAAGCGATGCCGACATCGGTGCGGCTCATGCGCTTGAATTCGAGCCGGCGCAAATGCAGGCCGTAGAGCCCACCGGCGCAGAGGGCAAGGACCATGGCCGCGAGGCCGGCCACCAGCCAGCGCAATCGTCGCGCCCGGCGTCCCGTCTCGGCGAGAATGTGGCGCTGCTGGCGCGCATCGCGGCTGGCGCGGATAACCTCGGCCAAAACGTCGTGGGTCAGCTCCACGCGCTGCACGCCAAGGCGGTCCTCGATGCGCAGCAGGCGGCGGGCGACGAGCGTGTCGAGCAGCGGGCGCGTGACGCCGGGGAACTCGAGCGTGGTTTCGAGGGCGAGATTGTCGCGGAAACCGGACTTCGTGAGCAGATGGTCCTCGATAAAGGTGCGCATGCCCGCCGGCAGGTCGGCGACGCTGCGTTCGTAGAAATCGTGGAGGATTTCGCGGCGGTTGCCGGAGACGAGGTCGGCGGTGATCTGCGCCTGCCCGAGGGCTCGGCGGCGGTCGTTGAGTTCGCGGCAGATGACGGAGAGCAGGGGCGGCTCGACGTCGAGTTCGGCTAGCCGTTCGGCGGAGCCGCCGCGCGCGCCGGCCACAAACTCGACGATCTTTTCCGCCACGCCGGGGGCGAGCAAGTGCGGCGCGGGGCGCGCCACGACCTCGAGCGCCTGCAAGCCGTTGAGTTTTTTCAGACGGAGGCGGTTATGGATGAGCGCGGGCATCTCGTGCTTGAGGCCCTCGAGGTCGGGCAGGAAATCCTCGCGCAGGCTGAGAATGACCTGGCAGGAGGGTTTGGTGAAATTGAAGCGAGCGGGGTCGAGTTCGCCGCGGTCGAGTTTCTCCTGCACGGCGGCGGGCGGGCGGTTTTCGACCAGGCAGGTGAGCTCGGCCAGGAAGGCGCGGGAGCGGGCGCTGCACGCGTCATCGGCGCGGCCGAGCGTGAAAATTTCCTCGAACTGGTCGAATGCGAGCACGGGAATGAGCAGGCGGTTCTTTGCGCTCCAGATGTCGATGTCCTTGCGGTGAAAATATTCCCAGAGTGTCTCCCCGGTGCTGAACGCTGGCGCGTCGGCCTTCTCCGCGGCAAACACGGCGGTGAGCGCGGCCTTCACTTGGTCGGCGAGCGAGGGTGTGCTCGCGGCGTGATCGAGGCGCAGGTAGAGTGGCAGGTGATCGCCCTCGCGGAGAATCGGAAAGAGGCCGGCTTGCAGCAGCGAGGATTTGCCGAGACCCGACTGGCCGAAAAGCACGGTGAGCGTCTGGCGGCGGACGAGCCGGGAAAGTTCCTCGGTCTCCTTTTCGCGCCCGAAGAAAAACCCGCGAGCGTCCTCAGTAAAGGAAGCCAACCCGGGCCAGGGATTCTCGCGGTCCACCGCGGCAGCTGCCGCGGAACCTTCAACGCTTGACGCTGAACGTTTAACTTTCAAGTGAGCGGGATCAAACATTGAGCGTTAAGTGTTAAACGTTAAGAATCAGGTCCGGCTGCTCAGAGCAGCCCGCGCTCCCGCTTCCGGAAATCCCGGATCAACCGCACCATCCGTTCGATGAACTCGGGCGTGGTGACGCCGCCCGCCAACCGCGTCCATTGCACCTGCAAAAAGCGTTCCGGCACAAGCGCGCCGTTCTCGCTCACGGGATCAATCGTGACCGGCAGAATAAACGGCACCGTCTCCGCGATCAGCTTGGCGCGCTCGACGGCGAGATTCCATTCGAGGCGGAAGTAACCTTCGTGCCGCGCCTGGGTCTGGGCGGATATCACGGGCACGAAGAGCGAACAGGCGCGAATGTTGCGTTTGATCTGCTGATCGAAGTCGTCGCCGCCTTCGAGGTGGCGCTGGTCGAACCAGACGTCGATGCCGGCGGCATCCAGCGCGTCGCGCAGTTTGCTCACGGCGGCGGCGTCCTGACTCGCGTAGCTGAGAAAGACCGAGCCGGGCTTCATTTCCACGGAAGGCGAAGCTTCCGCCGGCTCTCCGGCCGTCGGGGCTTCGGCGCGGCTCGCTGCACCCGTCGGCTGAATCGGAAAACGTTCGAGGTAGCGCCCGGAGAGTTCGTGGATAAAGTCGGTCGCGTTGCCCTGCTCGAAAATCTGCGTGCGGTAGCTGAAATTGCGCAGAAAGAGCACGAGCTTCGGGTCGTGCACCATCGACCGGTCGGCGATGATCTCGAGTTCCTCGCGCTGGAGCGAGAGCCGGCCGCTCTTGGCGATGCGGATGAAGAAGCGCGCGAGCCAGTCGGGAAACGTGTTGCCGAGGAGCAGCAGGTGGCTCGACTTCAACTCGTCGAGCAGCACGTTCGGGCGCTTCGACTCGGACTGGATCGAGGTGAAAAATTCCAGCGTGTCCTCCTCGGTGATCACGTAATCGGGCGAGGCCGACATCCGTCCGAGCAGGTGAAACACCGTGGGGGTATCCTCCCGGCGTGCGTTGGGCGGCAGGTCCTGATTGTGGCTGGGGGAGTAGGCGAGTGACACCGTGCGGGCCGCACCGCCAAACCGCTCCTCGTCGAGCGCCTGCGCCAGCAGCGAGTCGAAGGTCGTGGTGACGAAAACGTTGAAGTGCCGGATGCGCGCCAGTTCGCGCAGGATCGGCGGCACGGCCGGCGCCAGCTCCTTCATCAGCGTGCGGATGCGCGGGTAAATTTCCTCGCGTCGTCCACCGCGCTGCACGTAGCGCGAGACGACTTGGTGCAGTGCGTCGTCTCCGGTGCAGTCGTCAGCCGGCACCCGCAGCCGCTCGGCCAGGCGCACCGCGAGCACGCGCATGAGCGGCGCTTCGCCGCCGGCGCCGTCAGGCACGGTAAGCAGCTCCGCGCCAACGATGGGAATGACGCGACGTTCCCCGATATATTCAAGGAGGTCGTCCCAGAAAAATTCCTGCGTGTCGGGGGCGGGCTGGAGCATGAGCGTAATGACTGATGCGGAAAGACCTACCGCATGTCAATCCGGCCTGTCGCGGTCTGGTAGATCGGGCGATTTACGGCACCGCCGGCCACCAGATGTAGAGGAAAAAATAGACCAGCACGCCGGTGACCGAGACGTAATACCAGATGGGAAAGGTGAATTTCGCCCAGCGCTTGTGCGAGACATAGTCGCCCTTGAGGGCGAACAGGAAGGTGCGCGGCACCAGGTAGGCGATGGCGATGGCAAGGATGATGTGCGAGATCAACATCGTGTAGTAGAAAGCCCGCAGCGCGGGAGCCTCCCCGCCGAACGGCGTGTGCACGCCGCGGATGAGAATCTTGTGGGTCACATAGCCCACGAGGAACAGCGCCGACACCACGCCGGCCGTCAGCATGCAGGCGCGGTGCTGCTCGATCCTGCGCTGCTTGATGAAGATGAAGCCGGCGGTGATGAGCACCGTCGCGGTGGCGTTGAGCGCGGCGTTGAGCGTCGGGATGTCGTGAATTGTCATGATGTCTTAGATGTAGAAGCCTGCTTGCAGGCGATGGGTTGCCAGAATCGCCTGCAAGCAGGCTCCTACAGCCGGAAAATCAACCGGTCGGCCACGAGCAACCCGAGCAGCAGCGGCAGGTAGGCGATCGAAATGAAGAACAGCCGGCGCGCCTCGGCTTCGCGTTTCTCCGGGTTGAGGAAAACGATGGCCGACTTCAGGATCCACAGCCCGAGCGCCGCAGCGAAGGCGAAGTAATACCAGGAGCAATAGCCGAGGAGCGTCGGCAGCCCGCTCGCGGCGACCAGCAGGACAGTCCAGATGAAGGCCCGGCGCGAGACCTTGCGGCCGCTCGGGTCGGTGACCGAGATCATCAGCATGCCGGCGGCGGCGTAGTCCTTGCGGTAGGTCCAGGCCAGGGAGAAGAAGTGCGGCATCTGCCAGGTGTAGAGGATGGCGAAGAGCGTCCAGCCGAGCGGGTCGTTCGACCGGCCCGCCGCGGCCCAGCCGATCATGGGCGGCAGCGCGCCACTGATGGCGCCGATCTCGGTGTTCCAGCGCGACCAGCGCTTGGCCGGCGTGTAGATGGCGAGGTAGGCGACGATGGTGGCGAGGGCGAGGAAGGCGGACATGCCATTGACCTGCTTGAACAGCACGGCGAGGCCGGCCACGCACATCAGCCAGCCGAGCACGAAGGCCGAGCCGGGCTGCACGATGCCCGCCGGGATCGGCCGGTCCGCCGTGCGTTTCATCAGGGCGTCGAGGTCGCTCTCCATCCACTGGTTGAGCGCTGCCACGCCGCCGGCGCACAACGCGGTGCCGAGCATGACATAAAACGTGCGGGCCCAGTCCCAGTAGGGCAGGGCTGCCAGGTAGCCGACCATGGCGGTCACGACCGACAGCATGCTCAGTCGCGGCTTGGTCAGTTCGAGGTAATGCCGCCAGTTCGCAGGTTGAGTCTCGGTCATGGTCTCGAGCTGTTCGCGGGTTGGCGTCATGATTGGGCCCGTTCAATCGAGCCGCGATGGGTGAAAAAGGCCACCACGAACGTCGCCGCCAGAGTCAGGGCCCCGATAATGACGTGTCCCGTGGTCATGGTGACGCTGCGGCCGGTCCAGATGATCTGCGTGCCGAGATAAATCTGCAGCGCGACGAGCCCGACGAGCAGCAGACTCGCACCGCGCAGGAGCGGGGCCAGGGACTTCTCGCGCCAGAGAAAATGACTGTAGACGAGAATGCCGATACCGATGACGGCGGCCATGACCCGGTGGGCAAAGTGCAGCGCTACGCGGTAATTCCAGTCCGCCGGGAGAAGGCCGCCCTCGGGCGTGGAGAAGGGGAAGCTCGGGATGGCCAGGCCGGCGTAGTTGTGCCGCATGGTCGTGGCGATGGTCAGCTGGACAAACAGCAGGGCGGCGCACCACCAGCCCAGCCGGCGGACGCGCCCACTGGCCGGGCCAAGGGTGTTGTTCACCCAGGGGCGCGAGAGACCGGCGGCAATGGCGAAAAGCACACACACATACACTTGGGCGAGGACACCGTGCGGAATGCGCAGCATCTGGCCAAAGGACATTTCGAAGCCGGGGACATGGATGCGGTCAAACATCACGCGCGTGCCGCCGAGCACGCCTTGGAAGACGACGATGGCCAGCGCCCACCAGCCGAGCTTGCGCAACCAGGCCCGTTCCTCGGTGCGGTGCAGCCAGATTGCCAGGACAATCGTGATCAGGCCCATCATTGCGCCCGAGAGCCGGTGCGAGTGCTCCGCGAACTTGTCGATCTCGGTCAGCCAGCCGTGCGGGTTGACCGAGCCGTTGGATAATGGCCAGTCGGGGAACGCCATGCCGGCGCCGATGCTGGTGGTGAACGCCCCGAGCGCCACGAGCACGAACACCCACGCGCTGCCGAGGGCGGCAAACCAGGCGAGGCCGGGCTGGTAGGTCGGGGTGCGGGTCATCGGTGGGTTTGGGCGCGGGAAACGGCAGGTGATACTTCGCGCGCGGGCAGCGCAAACCTTTTGACAATTCGCGCCGATGGCAAATGTGTGTGCGGGATGAAGCCCAGATATTCGCCGGCCATTTCGGTGGTCCTGTATTGGCTAATGGCGGGCGGTGCGCTGTTCGCCCCCGGTTGCGCCAAGCAGGAAACGGCGGCGGTCACCACCGTCGCGGCCCAGCCGGGCGAAAGGCGCTACCCGCTGGCCGGCGAAATCGTGTCCGCCAACGCCGAGCACAAGACGCTCACGGTCACACACGATGAGATCAAGGGCTTCATGCCTGGCATGACGATGGAGTTCAAGGTCACCCCTGGCGACCTGGCCATTGCGAAGCCCGGCCAGCGCATCCGCGCCGAGCTCGTGGTGAAGGGAGGCGAATTCTCCCTGGAAAAAATCTGGCCGGACGACGCGGCGACCCAGCGCGCTCTCGATGCCGCGGCCAAGGCCCTCGCGCAGGACACGGCGATGCGCGGCCGGGAGTCCTACCGCGAAATCGGCGAGAGCCTGCCCGAGTTCACGCTGCTCGACCAGGAGGGCCGCGCGGTCTCCGGCAGCCGGTTCCGCGGCCGGCAGGTTGTGCTCAACTTCATCTTCACCCGCTGCCCGATCGCCACGATGTGCCCGGCCGCCACTGCGCACATGGCGGCGCTGCAGCAGGCCGCGAAGGCGGCCGGGGCGAAGGACTTCGAACTCGTCTCCATCTCCCTCGACCCGGAATACGACACGCCCGGCGTGCTCAAGGAATACGCCCAGCTTCGCGGCCTCGACACCTCGAACTGGTCGTTCCTCACCGGGCCCGACATGGCGGTGCGCCAGTTGCTGGCGCAGCTGGGCGTCATTCGCGAGTTCGAGGGCGCGACGATCAAGCACACGCTCGCCACCGTGCTCATCAACGAGCAGGGCAAAATCATCTACCGCGTGGACGGCAGCACCTGGCTGGTCGAGGACTTCGTCCGGCGGCTCAAAAAGGAATGAGCTACCTTGAACAAGGTGGAACCCGGCCTCCGGACGGGTTTCTTAGGGCGCAAATCCTGAAAACGCGTCCGGAGACCGCGTTTCACCCATGACCCAGAATCGTCAGGTCGCGCTCATCACCGCCGTTGCGCTGGTGCTCTATCTCATCGTTCGGCTGCTGCCGACCGGCACCAACCTGAACCACATGGATTTCCGGATGGAAGGGAAGGGCACGCTCGAGTTTTGCGATCCTGTCAACCCCCAGTTCATCCCGGTCGTGGCCGTGCGCTCGCCCGTGGTGCTGGCCCTGAAGCCGTCCCGCGCCCCGGCGCTCAACCAGCCGGTCTCCTTCATGCTTACGTTGCGCACCGCGAGCGGCAAACCCATCGCGCCGGAGGACCTGCTGGTCGCTCACACCCGCAAGCTCCACCTGCTGATCGTCGATCCGACGCTCAATGATTACCAGCACATCCATCCCGAGCCGGGCCGGCGGCCGGGCGAATGGGTGTTCACGATGAGGCCTGAGCGCGCCGGCGTCTACCGCGTGTTTGCCGACTTCATGCCCGTTGCCACCGCGCGCGGGCTCTACGCCTCGGCGGATTTTTCCGTGCCGGGCACGGTGGCCCGGGTCATCCGCGAGCCGAACACGACTTTCCAGGCGAGCGGCCTGAAATTCGAGCTGGTCGTGCCGCGCGTATTCCGCGCCGGGCTGCCGGCGGATTTGAAATTCCGGATCGAGAGCCAGGGGACGGCGAAGGAGCCCGTGCTGCTGCAGCCGGTCATGGGGGCGTTCGCCCACCTCGTCGCGTTGGACGAGTCGCGCAGCGGCTTCGCGCACCTGCACCCGAGGGAGACCGACCTGGCCAAGCCGCCCGATGCGCTGCGCCCCGAGTTGAATTTCAAGGTCACCATCCCGTCGCCCGGCCGCTACGCCATCTGGGCCCAGGTCAACCTCGGCGGGACCGAGGTCTTCGCGCCCTTCTGGGTGGATGTGCGGCCGTGAGCCGGAGCCCGAGTGTCATCTATTATATGACACTTCTTTGAACGCGTCCTGGAGAGAAAGCCTCACACCGGCTCGCCGGAGAGCTCCAGCACCTCGCCGGAAGCCGTGAGCCGGAAGCGGTGCAGCTCCGAGCCGGGAAAACTGCCGAAGTTGCCCGGATGGCAGCGCAGCAAGCCCTCGCGCGCCAGCCGCACGATGCTGCGGGTGTTCGTCTCCGGGTCGTTGCAGAAAAAATGCGGGCTGGCCTTGTTCGGCCACACCATGCTGCCGCGCAGCACGTCGCCGATGACCGCCTCGCCGGACGCGAGCACCACCGAGGCTGAGCCGAAGGTGTGGCCGGGCGTCGCGAGCACGCGGCCCTTCACGCCGTGTGGTTCCAGCGAAAAACCGTCGCGGAAAAGCAGGTCGGGCTCAAAGGCCTCGAATTGCTCGTTGACAAACGGACGCACGATGCGGCCGATCAGGTCCTGCGCGGCGAGCACGCCGTTCTGGCCGCTGCGGGCGAGCGCGGCGTCGCCGGCGTGCAGCGCGATCTGGGCGCCGCTGCGGCGTTTCAACTCGGCGGCGCAGCCGGCGTGGTCGCTGTGGCCGTGCGTGAGCAGGATGAGGGCGAGCTGCCGGGGCTCGACGCCGTGGGCCGACAGCGCGGCGAGGATGCGCTTCAGGTCGCCCGGCGCACCGGTGTCCACCAGCAGGGGCCGGTCACCCAGCAGCAGGTAGCAATTGGAAATGGCGCCTTTGATCCGGATCAGCATCGGTTGGGATGAAAAGAGAATACCAGGCCACGGATGACCCTGCTTAACACGGATGAAATACAAATTACAGTCATTGTGAGCGAAGCGAGGAATCCGGCAGGATAAGCGCCGGAACACATGATTTTGGATTCTTCGCTTCGCTCAGAATGACAAACCAAAAGGAATCCATCCGTGATCATCGGTGCAATCCGTGGCAAAAATTCCGCCGCGTTCCCGCCCTGCCATCTTGGGGCCGCGATCCCGCCTCAGAACTTCAGGTGTTTGACCGTGAGGCCCTTGTTGATGAGCTGTTTCAGCGAATCGATGCCGATGCGGATGTGCGTGCCGACGTGTTGCTCGTCGATCTTCCGGTCGCTTTCGATCGTCTTCACGCCCTCGGGGGTCATCGGCTGGTCGGAGACGAGCAGGAGGGCGCCGGTGGGGATCTCGTTCGCGAAGCCGGTGATGAAGATGGTGGCGGTCTCCATGTCGACGGCCATGGCGCGGATTTTACTCAGGTATTTCTTGAACTCACCGTCATGCTCCCAGATGCGGCGGTTGGTGGTGTAGACGGTGCCGGTCCAGTAATCGCGCTTGTGGTCGCGGATGGTGGTGGAAATGGCCTTTTGCAGCGCGAAGGCGGGCAGGGCAGGCACCTCGGGCGGGTAATAGTCATTGCTGGTGCCCTCCCCGCGAATGGCGGCGATGGGCAGGATCATGTCGCCGAGCTTGGCGCGGTGCTTGATGCCGCCGCATTTGCCGAGGAAAAGCACGGCCTTGGGCTTGATGGCGCTGAGCAGGTCCATCACGGTGGCCGCATTGGCGCTGCCCATGCCAAAATTGATGATAGTGATGTCCTTGGCGGTGGCGCTCGTCATGGGCTTGTTCCGGCCGTGCACCGGCACGCGGTGCCAGTGGGCGAACAGCTCGACGTAGCGGTTGAAATTGGTCAGCAGGATGTAGCTGCCGAAATGCTTCAGTGACACGCCGGTGTAACGTGGCAGCCAGTTCGCGACGATTTTTTCCTTGGTCTCCATGGGGGGGTTGCTTTGCCCGTGAAAAATTAGCCCCGCCGCGGCCTGCGGCGAGGTTAATCTTAAAAATCCCCGCGGGGGGCGCGGCTCAGGCCCGGGCCAGCGTGGGCGCCCGGTTCAGGTGCTCCTCGCCGGTGTATTTCAACGACTGCTCGTCGGCGTGGTAGCTCGAGCGGACGAGCGGGCCGCTCTCCACGGTGCCGAGGCCGGCCGCGAGGGCGAATTGCTTCCAGTGGGCAAATTCCTCCGGCGGCACCCAGCGGTCGATCTTCCAATGCTGTTGGGTCGGCTGCAGGTACTGGCCGAGGGTGAGGATGTCGGTTTTGTCGCTGGCGATGTCGCGGAGCGTCTGCTCGATCTCCGCGGCGGTTTCGCCGAGGCCGAGCATGATGCCGGTCTTGGTGGTGAAGCCGCGGCCCTTGGCGTGGCGCAGCACGGAGCGGCTGCGGTCGTAGCGGGCCTGCACGCGCACCGGGCGCTGCAGCCGCTCCACGGTCTCGAGGTTGTGGTTGAAAATGTCGGGCCGGGCGTCGAGCACCGTGTCCACCTGGTCGAGGTGGCCCTTGAAATCCGGCACGAGCACCTCGACAGCGCACGCCGGGTTCTGGTATTTGGTGGCGCGGATGGTCGCGGCCCAGACGCTGGCGCCGCCGTCCTTCAGGTCGTCGCGGGCGACGGAGGTGATGACGCAGTGCTTGAGGCCCATCTTCGCGACGGCGTCGGCCACGCGGGCGGGCTCGCCGAGGTCGAACTCGGTGGGCCGGCCGGTCTGGATCGCGCAGAAATTGCAGGAGCGCGTGCAGATGTTGCCCAGGATCATGACCGTGGCCGTGCCGCGCGACCAGCATTCGCCGATGTTGGGGCATTGCGCGCTCTGGCAGACCGTGTGGAGCTTGTTCTCCTCCACCAGCCGGCGGGTGGCCTGATAGGCCGGGCCGGAGGGCAGCTTGGCGCGGAGCCAGTCGGGTTTGCGGTTGGTGGAGGGTGTCATTTTCCGGCTAAGAACTTTGGCAGGAGGGTCCAGAATTCAAGCGCCAATACACGCTTCACCTCGGCCAGGTCCAGTTCGCGGCCGAGCTCGAGTTGCATCGAGGTGACGGTGCCGTCGGTAATGCCGCAGGGGACGATGCCTGAAAAGGGCGCAAGGTCGGTGTTCACGTTGAGCGCGAAGCCATGGCAGGTGGTCCACTTTTTCACCGCGACACCGATGGCGGCGATCTTGCGCGAGCCGAGCCAGATGCCGGTCTTGCCGGCACGCCGGTCCGCCGCGAGGCCGAAGGTGCCGACAGAGTTGATGAGCACCTGCTCCAGGAGGCGGAGGTAAGCGTGCAGGTCCTTGCGCGGCGCGAGACTGACAATCGGGTAGCCGACGATCTGTCCGGGACCGTGATAGGTGATGTCGCCGCCGCGGTTGGTCTGCACCACCGCGATGCCATGGCGCTGCAACTCCGCCTCGTCCCAGATCATGTGCTGCCCGGCGCCGCGCCGGACGCCGAGCGTGTAGACCGGCTCGTGCTCGGTGAAGACGAGCGTGTCACCGGTTTCGCCGGCGTTGCGCCGGGCGACCAGATCTTCCTGCTGCTTCCACGCCGCAGTATAGTCGGTGCGGCCCCAGTCGAGGGTCGGGGGAGCGAGGGTGGGGACGGGGGCGGACATTACGGCGGGCAATTTCAATCAGGATGGGTTGCGGTGCAACTGTTTCGTCCGGGGTGTGCCCACTTTCCGTTTGCGCCCGCCGCCGGGGTATCCAAGCCTGCGGCGTTCCATGAGCGACCTTCCCGAGGACATCTCCCACGACCAGTATGCGGTGCGGCTCAAGAAGCTGCAGGACATGCGCGCGGCGGGCTCCGACCCGTTCCGGGCCAGCGTCGAGCAGGCGCATTTCTCCGCCGAGGCGCTGGCCGCCTATGTGGATGGCCAGGACAACACGGTGCCGGTCAAGGTCGCCGGCCGGCTTGTGGTCATCCGCGACATGGGCAAGAGCCACTTCGTCAAGATTCTCGACCAGCAGGGCCAGATCCAGCTCTACATCAAGAAGGATGTGGTGGGCGACGACGCCTACGCGTTATTCAAGAAGCTTGACCTCGGCGACATCATCGGCGCGTCCGGCCCGCTTTTCAAATCCAAGAGCGGCGAGATCACCGTGCGCGTCGAAAAATATGCGCTCGTGGCCAAGGCGCTGCGCCCGCTGCCGGAAAAATGGCACGGGCTGACCGACGCCGAGCAGGTTTACCGCCAGCGCTACCTCGACCTCATCGTCAACCCGGAGTCGCGGGCCCGCCTCATGCTGCGGAGCCGCATCGTGGCCAGCCTCCGCGCGACGCTCGCCGCCCGGAAGTTCCTCGAGGTGGAAACACCGGTACTCGAAGGCGTGGCCGGTGGCGCCGCCGCGCGGCCGTTCGTCACGCACCACAACGCCCTCGGCGTGGACTTCTTCCTGCGCATCGCGCTCGAGCTGCGGCTCAAGCGCCTGCTCGTCGGCGGCTACGACCGCGTGTTCGAGATCGGCCGCATCTTCCGCAACGAGGGCGTCTCCCGGAAACACAACCCGGAGTTCACCATGCTCGAGGTCTACCAGGCCTATTCGGATTTCCGCGGCATGATGGAGCTCATCAAGGCCCTCTTTGCCGATGTCTGCCGCGATGTGCTTGGCACCACCGAGATCAAGCACGCGGCCAGCGGCCAGGTCATCAACTTGGCCGGCGAGTGGCGCGAGGCGAAATACCGGGACCTCATCCGCACCGAGACGCGCGACCCCGACTGGTTCAAGCGCAGCAAGGCCGAGAAGATCGTCCGGGCCGAGAAAATGGGCCTCGCGGTCGACGCGAAATGGGAGGACTTCGAGGTCACCAACGAGATTTTTTCCAAGAAGATCGAGCCGGCACTCATCCAGCCGACCTTCGTCACGCACCTGCCAAAGGAGCTGTGCCCGCTGGCCAAGTTCACGCCCGGCGACGACAGCACGCTGGACGTGTTCGAGCTGATCGTGGGCGGCATGGAGATCGCCCCGGCTTATTCGGAGCAGAACGACCCGCTCGTGCAGCGCGAGATGTTCGCGCAGCAGGTCGGCGCGGACCAGCAGAAGATGGACACGGACTTCCTGCTCGCCCTCGAGCACGGCATGCCGCCCGCCGGCGGCATGGGCGTCGGCATCGACCGCCTTTGCATCCTCCTCACCGGGGCCGAAAGCATCCGTGACGTGATTCTCTTCCCGTCGCTGCGCCCGAGCACAGCTAGCGATAAGCAATAAGCTTTAAGCGCTAAGCCAGAAACAGATTGAGACCGTGAGCTTACAGCTTATCGCTTAAAGCTTACCGCTTTCCATGCCCTGGCCCCTCTACCTCGCGTTCAAGCAGCTGTTCCCGGCGGGACGGGTTTCGTTCATCACCGTCATCGCGACCGTGGGCATCATGCTCGGCGTGACGATCATGCTGATGGTGACAAGCATCATGGGGGGATTCGGCTATGAGGTCGGCCGCCTGATCATCGACACCCAGGGTGAAATCCAGATCACCGCCCGCAACCTGGTGGAGGGGGACAAAACCGGCAGCGTGGAAAAGATCCTCGCCGCGTCGCCCTCGGTCGTGGCGGCGGCTCCCTTTGCCCGGGGCGTGGTAATGATCGAATTCGCGAGCCGGCCGGCGTTCCCCGCCATCCAGGGCTTTGACTTCGAGCGGATGAAAAAGGTCATACCGCTCGAGCGCTACCTGGTGGCGGGCTCGCTGGACGATCTCGACGACGACTCCGTGATCCTCAGCTCAATACTCGCCGGTTCGCTTGGGGCAAAGATCGGCGACAAGGTCGCCATCTATTCGCCGCTGATGTTCGACCGGCTCAAGCGCAACGAGGTCCTGCTGCCCCGGGAGGTCCGGGTCGCGGGGATTTTCCGCATCGGCCACCAGCAGCTCGACAGTTCCACGGTGCTGTGCTCGTTGCGACTGATGCAGGATCTCTACGGACTCGACCGGAAGGTCCACGGCTACAACGTCCGCCTGCAACCCGGGGCGAACGTTGACGCGGTTGCGGCCGCCCTCAATGCGGCCCTGCCATCCGACACGCGGGCGCTGACCTGGCTCGAGGCCAACGCCGAGTTCCAGTCGGTCATCACCTTTGAGCAGAACATGATTTTTTTCCTGATGGCCTTCATCGTCCTCGTGGCGACTTTTTCCATCACCATCTCGTTGTTGATGTCCGTGCTCCGCAAGACGCGCGAGATCGGCCTGCTCGGCGCCATGGGCGGCGGGGCCCGGCAGGTGGCGGTCTGTTTTTGCGCCCAGGGACTGTTCCTCGGGGCCGTGGGCACGGGACTGGGACTCGCGCTGGGTTTCACACTGCTGCACTACCGCGACAACCTCGTGCACTTTGTCGCGCGGCTGACCGTGGGGCAGGACGTGTTTGAAAAATTCTACCAGTTCAGCTCGCTGCCGGCCCACACCGTGACGAAGGACGTGGTCTTCATCATCGTCTTCTCCCTTATCGCCTCGACCCTCGCCGGGCTGATTCCCGCCTGGCGCGCGGCCAAGCTCAAGCCCGTGGAGGCGCTCCGCAGTGAGTGATCCCAACACCATCCTGCGCGCCGCCGGCCTGCGCAAAAACTACCCGAGCGGCGACCGCACGCTCGAGGTGCTGCGGGGCGTGGATTTCGCCATTGCTGCGGGCGAAACCGTGAGTGTGCGTGGTGAGTCCGGCTCGGGTAAAAGCACACTGCTCAACATCCTCGCTGGCCTCGACCGGCCGGATGCCGGTGAACTCTTTTGGGGCGCCGAGGCGGCGCACCAGCTCGGCCTGGGCGAACTCACCGCGCGCCGCGGGCGGTTCCTCGGCATGGTCTTCCAGTCCTATTACCTGATTCCGGAAATCGACGCCGCGGCGAATGTGCTGATGAGCGCGCGGATCCTTGGTGGCATCGCCGCGGCCGGGCACGACCGGGCCGCCGCCCTGCTCAAGCGTGTGGGCCTGGCCGAGCGCGGCCATCACCGGTCCTCGCAATTGTCCGGCGGCGAGCGCCAGCGCGTGGCCGTGGCCCGGGCGTTGATGAACCGGCCGGCGCTCATCCTCGCCGACGAGCCGACCGGCAATCTCGACGAGCGGACTGGCGACGAAGTCATCAGCCTGTTGCTGGAAGTCTGCGCCGAGGAGCGCACCGCGCTGGTGCTGGTGACGCACAATCCCGCCCACGCGAAAAAAACAATCCGCCAACTAGTCCTGAGAAACGGCCGGTTTGACTGATTCGTCATTGGACACGATTTACTGGATTACCAGGATGACTGAAACCGCTGGCCGGGGAAATAATCCTGTTCATCCGGTCAATCCTGTCTAAACCGGAACCAGCACTTTCAATCCATGGCAGCTCCCAAAATCAAATGCGGCGTCGCCGGTGTCGGCTCGCTCGGCCAGCACCACGCCCGCATCTATGCCGCGCTGCCCGGCGCGGAGCTGGCGGGCATCTTCGAGACCAGCGACGCGCGCGCGGCGGAGATTTGCGCCAAGCACAACTGCCGGCGCTTCGCCAGCATCGCGGAACTGGGTGAGGCCTGCGATGCGATCAGCGTCGTGGTGCCGACAGACCAGCACGCGCTCGTGGCGCTGCCGCTGCTGGCCAGGGGCTGCCACCTGTTGATTGAGAAGCCGCTTTGCGCGAGCCTCGAGGAAGCCGAGCAGGTGCTGGTCGCCGCGCGCGAGCACCACTGTCTCGTGCAGGTCGGCCACATTGAGCACTTCAACCCAGTGATGAGTTATCTGGAAAAGCACACCGGCCACCCGCAATACATCACCACCGAGCGGCTCGCACCCTACCAGACCCGCGGCACCGAGGTCGGCGTCGTGCTCGACCTGATGATCCACGACATCGGCATCGTGCTCGCCCTCGTGAAATCGCCCATCCGCAAGATCGACAGCGTCGGGATCAACGTGCTCTCGAAGACCGAGGACATCGCCAACGCGCGCATCGAGTTCGAAAACGGCTGCGTGGCCAACCTCAGCGCCAGCCGGATGAGCCTGAAAAAAAACCGCGAGATCCGCGTGTTCCAGGACAACGCCTACCTCTCGCTTGATTTCATGAACCAGAAGGGCCACCTCGTGAAGAAGAGCGACATCATTGCCTACGGGTTGAAGCTGAAGATCGGCCTCGCCAAGGCCGGCGATGCCAGCTCCATCCCGGTGCACGAGATTCCCATCGAAAAAGGCGAACCGCTCGCCATCGAGCTGGCACACTTCATCGAGAGCGTGCGCGACGCCAGGCAACCCAAGGTCGGCGGCGCGCTCGGCAAGTCGGCGCTCGAGGTCGCGATCACCATCACGGACCAGATCCGCAAGACCCAAAAATAACCACGGAGGACACGAAGTGCACGAAGAGGAATCCATGGACAGAACTTCGTGTTCTTCGTGAACTTCGTGGTGAATAAATGAGTTCATCCCAACCACAGCCTCCGTTGTCCTTGCCGGCGCCCGCTTCAGGATCGGTCGACCTGCTCATCGTCGCCGGCGAACACTCGGGCGACGAGCACGCGGCGAAAGTCGTGCGCGAACTGCTCGCGAAAAATCCCGGCCTGAAGGTTTGCGCACTCGGCGGTCCGGAACTGGCGGCGGCCGGCGCCCAGCTGCTGCACGATCTCACGGTGACTTCGGTCGTCGGCTTCGTCGAGGTGCTGAAGCATTATTCTTTTTTCCGCGCATTGTTCGATGCGACCCTGGGCTGGATCGAGCGGCACTGGCCGCGCGCGGTGTGCTTCGTGGACTATCCCGGGTTCAACCTGCGGCTGGCCGCGCAACTGCGCGAGCGCGGGCTGAGCGTGAAGGGCGGGGGGAAGATCAAGGCGCTTTATTACATCTCGCCGCAGATTTGGGCCTGGAAACCCAGGCGCCGCTTCACGATGGCGCGGGACCTCGACGCGCTTGCAGTGATTTTCCCGTTCGAGCCCGCGTGCTATGCCGACACATCACTGCCGGCGGAATTTGTCGGACATCCGTTCCTCGCCGCCGATTACGCCCCGCCGGTGCGCCACGATCCGGCCGGCCCGGTCCTGCTGCTGCCCGGCAGCCGCGTGCAGGCGGTGTCGCGGATCTTTCCCGTGCTGCTGGCGGGCTTCGCCGGGTTTTTGAAGACAGCGCCAAAGGCGGGGGCGGTCGCGTTGTATCCGAGCGGGGAGGTGGCCGCGGCGGCACGTGCCGCCCTGGCACGGTGGCCGCAGTTGGCGGAAGCGGTCGAGTTGCGCGGGAATGACGGCAGCACCGCGGCCTCGGTCGTGCTGACCAGCTCGGGCACGATGTCGCTGCATTGCGCGCTGGCGGGGATTCCCGGCGCCATCGCGTATCGCACCAATTTCCTCACCTACCTGCTGGCCCGCTGGTGGGTGAAGCTCGACTACATCGGCATCGCGAACCTGCTGCTCAAGGAGCCGATGTATCCCGAGTTCATCCAGGGCGCGGCGACGCCCGCGGCGCTGGCGGCGCAACTGCGCGAGTGTGCCAATAATCCCGACCGGGTGAAAAAAACATCAGCGCAACGCGTTCGGCTGCAGGCCCTGCTGGCGCAACCGGCAGCCGGCACAGCGGCCGACTGGCTGGCCCGGCAGCTCGGAGGTAGCTGATAAGGCCGAGAAAATTAGTCGCCACCCCTGTGCGACTGGGCTATGCTGGAACCATGCGTTACTCCGAAGGCATGGTGCCGAGCCGCCGCCGCAGCAGGTTTCTGCCGTGGATCGTTTTTTCCCTGAGCACCGGACTGGTGGTCCTCGCCTGGTGGCAGATGAGGGCGGAGATGCGGCAGCACGACAGCTCGCAGATCGAGCACCTGACCGGACAGTTGATCTTTGCCGGTGGATTGGTGGCGAGCGTGCTCGGCGCCCTGCTGACCTGGGCCCTGGTGAACGCCCGCGGCCGCGCCCTGGAACTGGCTGAGCGGATGACAGCCGAGTTGCGCCGCACGGAGGGCGAGTCGCAGCGGCTGGCGATGGTGGCCAGTCGCACGGTGAATGCGGTGGGACTGGCGGACGCGAAGGGCAAGGTGGTTTGGATCAACGAGGGCTTCACCCGGCTCTTTGGCTACACGTTGGACGAAGCAGAGGGGCATTTCGCCCCTCACCTTGTGCGGGGCTCCGATACCAACTCGCGCATGCTGGTCGCGGTGGCCCGGGCGGCCCAGTCCGGTGAGGAGTTCCATGGCGAGATGCTGTGTTATACGAAGGACGGGCGGCAGATCTGGACGGATTTCGAGATGCAGCCGTTGCGCGACAAGCACGGCGCGGTCACCGGCTTCATGTCCATCCAGCTCGACATCACGGCGCGCAAGGCGGCCGAGAGCGAGGCCCGCCGGCTGGCCATGGTGGCCAGCCGCACGGCTAACGCGGTGCTCCTGTCAGACGCGGAGTGGCGCATCGAGTGGATCAACGAGGGCTTCACCCGCCTGCTGGGTTACACGCTGGAGGATGTCAAGGGTCGCCGGCCTGCCGATTTTTTGCCCGGCCCCGAGACGGACCCGATCACGATGCGGGCCATGGCCACCGTGCTCGCCGCCGGCCAGCCCTACACGGGTGAGGTGCTCAACTACGCCAAGGACGGACGGAAATGCTGGGTGGAGATTGAAATCCAGCCGTTGCGGGACAACACCGACCGCATCACGGGCTACATGACGCTGCAGCTCGACATCACCCAGCGCAAGCAGGCCCAGGTGGAACTGGCGCGCACCGAGGCGCAGTTCCGGTTCATCCTGAACGCCCTGCCCATTGGCGTGAGCTGGGTTTCGCATGGCGAGGCGGAGGAATCGTGGGTCAATGATGCGGTGCTGCGCCTCACCGGCCTGCGGCGCGAGGAGGCGCTCGATCCGGCAAGCTACCAACGCATCACCCCTCCCGGGGACTGGGCCCGGCAGGAAGCCGAGTCGGCGCGGATGCGGCGGGGCGAAACCGACCACTACAGTCTGGAAAAAAGCTACCTGCGAGCGGACGGCACGGTAATGCACGGTCTGCTGACCGCGCAGATCTACCGCGGACCGGATGGCGCGATATTGCAGGAGGTCTCGACCATCATGGACCTCACCGAGCGCCGGCAGGCGCAGGAACAGCTGGCGCGCCAGGAGGCGCAGTTCCGGTTCATCTTTGAATCGGTGCCCGTGGGGCTTTCGTGGGTCATCACCGACCGGGACGAAACGCGCATGGTCAACCCCGAGCACGTGCGCCTGACCGGCATCACGGTTGAGCAGGCGAAGTCGCAGCCGGAGACTTTCCTGCAGCGCACCCACCCCGAGGACATTGCGCGCCAGAATGAGCTGGTGAGGCAGTTGCGGAGCGGTGCCATCGATGAATTCACCCTGGACAAGCGCTACCTCCATGAGGACGGCAAGGTGGTATGGGTGCGACTGTCGCGCCGGGTTGCCCGCGCGACGGACGGCAACGAGGAGCAGGAGCTCAACGCGCTGGTGGACATCACCGAGTTGAAAAAGGTGCAGGAAGAATTGAACGCCGCCAAGGATCTGGCGGATAAGGCCAATGCGGCAAAGAGCGAGTTCCTGGCGATGATGAGCCATGAGATTCGCACCCCGATGAACGGCGTCATCGGCATGACCAGCCTGCTGCTCGACTCGCGGCTCACGCCCGAGCAGCGCGATTACGCCGAGACCATCCGCCAGAGCGGCGACGCGCTGCTTACCATCATCAATGACATCCTCGACTTCTCCAAGATCGAGTCCGGCCGGCTTGAGCTGGAGCAGATGGAGTTCGGCCTGCGCGAATGCATCGAGGGAACGCTTGATTTGCTGGCGACCCGCGCCGCGGGAAAACATATCGACCTGCTCTACGAGATTGCCGACGGCACTCCGGGCACCATCCGGGGCGACCCGACCCGGTTGCGGCAAGTCCTGGTCAACCTCGTGGGCAACGCCCTGAAATTCACCGCCAAGGGCGAGGTGCTGCTCTCGGTGCGGCCGCTGGCGATGGAGGGAGACAAGCTGGAAATGCTTTTTAGCGTGCGCGACACCGGCATCGGCATCCCGGCCGAGGCCCAGGCGCGGCTTTTCCAGTCCTTCACCCAGGTGGATGCGTCGACCACGCGCCGGTTCGGGGGCACAGGCCTGGGGTTGGTGATCAGCCGTCGGCTGGCGGAGATGATGGGCGGCCGCATGTGGGTGGAGAGCGAGCCCGGCCGCGGCTCGACCTTCAGTTTCACCATCCACACTGAGTCGGTGACGAGCAAGCCGCGCCTGTATGCCGGCGGCACCAAGGCCACGGTGCAGGGCCGCCGCCTGCTGGTGGTGGATGACAACGCCACGAGCCGCCGCATTCTCACTGATCTGTCTGCCAACTGGGGCATGACGTCACTCGCCGTGGAAACCCCGGCCGAGGGGCTCAAGCTCCTGCGGGCCGGGGAGTGCTTCGACGCCGCCGTCCTCGACATGCAGATGCCGGAAATGGACGGGCTGATGCTGGCGAAGAAAATCCGCTCGCTGCGGAAAAACCAGAAACTGCCGCTCATCCTGCTTTCCTCGATGGGCAAGCAGGAGGATCCGCACAAGTATTTCACCGCCAACCTCACCAAGCCGATCAAGCCCTCGCAATTGCTCGATGTGCTGGCGCAGCTTTTCTGGCAGGGGCGCGAGGCGGAAGCGGCCCAGGTCGCCGCCTCCGTGCATCCGTTCAAGCCCGCGGAGCCGGTGGCAGCCCACACCGACCGCATTCTGCTGGCCGAGGACAACATGGTGAACCAGAAGGTCGCGCTGCTCATGCTGCGCAACCAGGGCTACCGCGCCGACCTGGCGGCCAACGGACTCGAGGTGCTGGAGGCGGTGCGCCGCCAGCCCTATGATCTTATTCTCATGGACGTGCACATGCCGGAGATGGACGGCCTGGAGGCCGCGCGCCGGCTCGTGCAAACCCGGCCCGATCCCAAGCAGCGCCCGTGGATCATTGCCCTCACGGCCAATGCCATGGAGGGCGACCGGGAAAAATGCCTCGCGGCCGGCATGGACGACTACATCAGCAAGCCGATCAAGGTCCCCGAGCTGCTGGCGGCCCTCGCGCGGGCCCGGCAGCGCCCCCGGGCCTGAGGATTTTTCCGGCCCTCCGGCCACCTAGGCGTCGTGGTTGAGCGAGAGCGCCACCTTCGGCCAGAGCGCCGCCGTGCGCTTGGCCACGATGGCCCGGCATCGCGCCACCTCGGCTGCGCGCTGCGCGAGATTTTCCTCGGCGATCCTGGCGAGGTCATCGAGGTTATAGAGAAAGACATTGGCCAGTTCGGCCGCCGCGGGATCGATGTCCCGCGGCACCGCCAGATCGATCAGGAAGAGCGGGCGGGCGGGGCGGCGCGCGATGGCGGCGGCCACGAGGTCGCGGGAGAGGACGTGCCCTGGCGCTGCGGTGGAGCTGGCCACGATGTCGGCGGCGGCCACCGCCTCGGGCAGTTCGGCCAGACTGGCGGTCCCGCCACCGGCCGGCGCGGCCGACTCGGCGTTGGCCAGCGTGCGGCTGGCGACCGTGATCGCGCTGGCGCCGCGACTTTGGAAGGCCTGCGCCGTTTTCTGTCCGATGTCGCCCGCGCCGATCACCAGGATTTTGCTGGTCGTGAGTTCGCCGAAGATGCGCCCGGCCAGGTCCACCGCGACGGTGGCAACGCTGATCTGGCCATCACCGATCGCGGTATGCGTGCGGATGTATTTCGCCGCCTGGAAGGTTTTCTGAAAGACGCGGTTCAACACCGGCCCGGTCCACGCGCGGACCAGCGCGTCGTCGTAGGCGGTCTTCACCTGGCCGAGGATCTCCGTCTCGCCCAGCATCTGCGAGTCGAGGCCGGAGGCGACGGAGAAAAGGTGCGCGACGGCTTCGTGATTGTGCCGCGCGAATCCGTGCGCTTCGAACTCCGCCGGCGTGCAACCGGTGGTCGCGCACAGGGCCGCACGCAGGGCGGCGAGCGCCTCCAGGTCGCGTGCGACACCGTAGACCTCCACCCGGTTGCAGGTGTTGAGCAGGGCGAACTCCTTCACGCCGGGCGTGGCCTGCAGCCGGGCGGCGAGAGCGGCGGCGCGGGCGTCGTCGAGCGCGAGCTTTTCGCGGACGGCGAGCGGCGCAGTGTGATGGCTGGCACCAATGAGAAATAAAACGGACGGGTGGGGCTCCATCGGTCAGCGTTCGGGCGTGAGCTGGATTTCGTGATGGCGGCTCGAATTCACCGGCCCGAGCGAGAGCAGCGCGAGGATGAACATCACGAGGCAGACCCAGGCCAGGCGGACCGAGACGAGCCGGGTGCGCCAGCGCAGCAGCAGCACGACAAGATAAACCAGCCACACGCCAAGCGTCACCACGAGCTTCGGCAGGTCCACCGAGGTGGTGTTGCGCACCCACCAGCAGGCGCCGACGCCGAGGGAGAACGTGAGCAGCAGCACGCCCAGCGCGAGCAACCGGTAGTTGATCTGGTCGAGCTGCACCACGGAGGGCAGGAACCAGAAGAAGCTGTTGAGCCGCTTGTGCTTCAGGCTCCAGTTCTGCAGCAGGTGCATGAGCGCGGTCAGCGCCAGCAGGCCGAACACGCCGTAGCTGAACACGGCGAGCGCGGCGTGCAGCTCGATCCAGGGATTGTTGCCGAAAATTTTCTGCCCGTGGGTCAGGTCCCAGGCCGGGATCAGCAGCGAGACGAGCGCCAGCGTCCCGGCGAAGCCGGCGGTGAACAGCCCCAGCGGGCTGCCGCGGAAAGCGGGGCCGACGAAGAAATACAGCACCATGGCCGACCACGCGACGAATTGGACGATTTCAAACGTATTGCCCAGCGGGCAGCCGCCGATGCCGCGGCCACGGACGTAGAGTCCCGTCATCTGGAAAATCCAGCCGCCGACGAGGAGGGTGTTCAGGATGGTGCGCAGCCCGGCGGATGGCTGCCGCCGTGCGACCGCGGCCAGGCCGGTCAGGAAACCGGCCAAGTAGAGCATGGCGCCGAGCCACAGGAGGGCCCGGTCGGTGGGCGGAGGGGACATGGGCGCAACTTGGCGCCCGAAGCTGGGCGCTGCAAGCCCCGCGGCGCAGGAATTAGGGAGGGGCGCGACGGCCGGGTGCGCCGCTTATTGGCCCGCAATACCGTAGGGGTGCAGTCTTGCTGCACCCGCTCGGCTGGCGAAGATCCTTGGGCGCAGCAAGACTGCGCCACTGCGCGGCGAAAACCGCCGATCAAACAACGGCGCTCATGGAGCGCCGCTACAGTTGATTCCGTCTTGGCGGGATGTCGCAGACAGACATGCTGGCCGGCGTGCCACCTGTTTTTGATCCCCAGCCCGTCCTGCTCGAGGGCCGCCAAGTGCGGCTGGAACCGTTGGAGCGCCGGCACCTGCCGGCGCTAATCGCGGCCGCGCAGGATCCGGAGGTCTTTCAGTTTTTTCTCACCCCGCCCTTGGGGAACGAAGGCGAGATGGCAAAATGGCTGGAGGACGCAGTGAAGGCCCAGGCGGCCGGCACGGAGGTGGCGTGGGCCACGGTGCGGGTGAGTGACGGCCGGGTGGTGGGCTCGACGCGCTACCTCGACATCCGCCGGGCAAACCGCGGACTGGAGATCGGCAACACGTGGCTGGCGAAGGAGGCCCAGCGCACGCCCATCAACACCGAGGCGAAGCTGCTGCAGCTGACCCATGCCTTTGAAAAACTCAACGCGGCCCGCGTGCAGCTGAAGACCGACGAACGCAACACCAGGTCGCGCGCGGCCATCGCGCGCGTCGGGGCGGCTTTCGAGGGCATCCTGCGCAAATACCAGGCACGCTACGACGGCTACGTGCGCAATACCGCCATTTTCAGCATCACGACGGAGGAGTGGCCGGCCGCCAAGGCCGCGCTCGAGGCCAAGCTCGCGCGCTAACTTTTCCTTGCGACCCAGAACCGGCAGTTGTCGGAGAACTCGCGGACCGGGAGGGGCTCGGTGGCGAGGTCGTCGCGCAGCGCGGTGTGCTCGAACCGCCACCCCGTCGCCAGCAGGTCTTCGAGCACCTCGCGGCGGTCGGGCAGGTGCATGAAGGTCTGCCCATGCTCGTGGGCGAAGTAGCGGTCGCCGAACTCGAGCAACCGCGGGTTCTGCTCGCCGCGCGCCCAGCGGGCGGCTTCCTCCGCCCAGACCTTGGTTTCGCGCGGGTCCTCCCGGTCGTGCGAGGTAAAGATGAGATGCGCGCCCGGCCGGCAGACGCGGAGCAGCTCCCGCAGGGCCGTCCGCCGGTTCTCCCGCCCGGGAATCTGCATTAGTCCGTTGAACAAAAACAAAACCCCATCAAATGAAGTGTCATCTATTATATGACACTCGCTGAGGCGCATCGCGTCGGCCTGCAGAAAGGTGAGGCCGGTGATGCCCTGCTCGGCGGCGAGGTCCTGCGCCTGCTCGATCATCTCGGACGCGAAGTCGAAGGCGGTGATATTGCGGTAGCCCTGGTGCCAGAGCCCGACCGCTCCGCGGCCGGCGCCGCATCCGGCCTCGAGCAGCCGCGCTGTTTTGTCGGGAAAGCAGCGCTCGATCAGCACCCGTTCCGATTCCCACAGCCCCAGGAAGTGGGCGGCGCGGGTGTAGTGGATGACCGTGCTGATGGCGTTGAAGTCATCGCGCACGGTCGCGCCGTCTATTTTGTCTATTTCCGCCGCCATGTCGCGATGAACATGCCGTTGGCGTTGAGCTCCTGCGGCCAGAGCAATACAGAGGTCAGAGGTCGGAGGTCGGAGGACAGAGAATCGCTGGCAGAGTTCTGACTGCTGACCGCTGACTTCTGACTTCTCGGCAAGGGCCACACGACGGCGGGTTCAAATTCCGGATGACTTTGTGCAAACGCTTCAACCACCCCAGTTGTCTCCGCGCGCGAGAGCGTGCAGATGGCATAGACGAGCCGGCCGCCGGGCTTGAGCGAACCCGCGACATTGTCGAGCAGCAGCCGCTGCACGACGGCGAGTTCCCGAATGTCCTGCGGCTGCGTGGTCCACCGGGCGTGGGGATTGCGCTGCCAGGTGCCGATGCCCGTGCACGGGGCGTCGACGAGGATGCCGTCGAACTTGGTCTTGGTCGGGAGCTTGATGCCACCCGCCCACGGCGCGGCACGGAAATTGAAAACCTTCGCCCGGGCGGCGCGCTCCTTGAGCTTGGCGAGCCGGCGGTGCGAACGGTCGCTCGCCCAGAGCAGGCCCTTGTTTTGCATCAGGTCGGAGAGATGCATGGTCTTGCCGCCCTCGCCGGCGCAGGCATCCCACCACGTCTCGCCCGGATGGGGAGCGCAGGCCAAACTGACGAATTGTGACGCAAGATCCTGAATCTCGAATTCGCCAGCTTGGAATTCCGGCGTGCGATAAAGGTCGGTGAGGCCCGAGTAGTGCAGTGCCTCAGGCGACTGCGGGGCGGGCGTGCAATGACCCAGTTTTTTGGCCAGCGCGGCGCCGGTGCCGGCCTTGGCCCGGATCCAGAGTCGCGGTTCGCGTTGCAGCTGGACCAGCCATTCTTGCGGGATGATTTCCATTTCCGCCTTCAGCCAGTCGGGCACGGCCTTGGCGGCGAGTGCCTCGGGCTTGATGCTGGCGGGATTCCTGTCAAAGCGCTCCTGCAGGGCGAGGGCGGCGGCGAGTTGCTTTTGTGGCGAGCCGCCCTCGTCGAGCCAGCGCCACCAGCGGTAATAGGTGAACACAGCCCGGCTGATGCCGCGCCGCTCGGCCGGCGCCGTGAAGTGACGGTCCTGCGTCAGCGACTCGCGCAGGGCCTGGTCGGCGGGCGTGCCGGCCTGCACCAGCTTGAGGACGCGGGCCGCGTTGTTGAGGATGCTGGATTCGGCCATGCGGGGCTTACGAAAGGCCGATTCGGCCGGTGAAGGCGAATCTGTAATTCCAAGACAAAGGAAGCAGGGCAAATGGATGGAGTGCCGGTCGCCGTCACGGTTTTTGCGCGGAAGGTCCGCCCAGATTCTGCGCGAGGAAGCCCGCGACCCGCCGGTAATACTCATAACGGCCCTCGATCGGTCCGGGTCCATGGGCGGTGTCGTCGATGAGAAACACTTCATGCAGGCTCCCCTGTTTCTTGAGGGCGGCGGCCAGCTTCTTGGATTGGACGACGGAGACGATCTGGTCGTCCTTGCCATGGGCGATGAACACCGGGGCCTTGATTGCGGCGACCTGGTTGAGGGGGGAGTATTCCGCGAAGGCCGCGCGATCCTTGCCCGGCTGGCCAAGAAAATCGCGCAGCCGCTCGTATTCGCCGGGGCGGTTGTTGTCGCGGGCGTCCTTGACCAGTTGTTCCCAGTCGAAGACGCCAGCAAAGGACACGGCGCAGCGGTAGAGCCTGGGCTCGTAAGCCACACCTGCGAGGGCGAGGTAACCGCCGAAGCTTCCGCCCATGATGGCGAGGCGCGAGCCATCGATCATTTCCAAGTGAGCGCCGGCCCGGGCGGCGTCGGTGACGTCGTCATGCATTTTCCTGAAGTCGTAGCGATCCTCGGTGCTGATGGCCGGAATGTAACCGGCGGAACCCCGGTAGTTGGGCTGGAGCACGGCGTAACCGCGGGACACCAGGAACTGGACCTCGGGATTGTATTGCCAGTGGTCGCGCACCCAGGGTCCGCCATGGGCCAGGATGACCAGTGGCACCTTGTGCTGGGCATCGGCTCCGGGCGGCAGCGTGAAATAGCCCTCCTGCTTCAGCCCGTCGCGGGTCTTGTAGCTGATGGGGTGGGTGGGCTGGAGCGGCCGGCCCTCCAGCCAAGGGGCGGCGACGCTCAGGAGCGACAGGCTTTTCCGGGCGAGGTTGAATAACAGCAAACGGCCGGGATCCTGTGAGCCCGACACGCGGAACAGCAGGGTGTTCTCGGCGTTGTCGAAGCTGATCAGCGCAATGTCGCTATCGGGGAAATTTTTCTGGAGCGCGGCGAAGGCCGAGGCGAACGGCTCCAGAATCCATGCCGCATTTAGTTTGCGCTCGGAATAGGCCAGCCCGGCGAGCTTCTTCGAATCTTTCGAGAAGCAGAGGTGCGCCTCGCTCAGGTCATAATCGGGGTCGTGCCAGACCGGTTCCTCAAAGACATCGGTCGCCGGATCGTAACGCTCCAAAAGAAAGCCGCGGACCTTGTCGTGGTGCGACACCCACAGGCTCCGGCCGTCCGGGTCCGACGCGACGATGCTGTAGCGGTCCAGGTCGAGGTTTACCCGCTGCCAGGTATCCTTGGCCGGGTCGTAACGGTGGAGCACGGTCTGACGCGCGTGATAGGTGAGGCAGTAGCCGAGTTCGCCGTTTTCCAACGCGTGCCAGCCGACGACTGTGCCCTCCTTGGGCGGATCGTAGGTTCGGACCATGTTGGAGTTGGGAACATATGCGCCGCGGGAAAATGCGTCGACGCCAGTGTTGACCTCGATCAACTGGTCCCGGGCATTCGGGTTCTGCGCAGACCTGATGATCCAGACGATCGCCCGGTTGGGGCGGTTGCGGGGAATGCCGACGATGTGGGTGAGATCGTAGGCGTTGAATGGTCTGTGGCGGGCGAGTTGGCCGAGGGTGGCCTGGTAAAGCCCGGAGGCATAAATTTTGTCCTTGGTGACGTTGAACAGGACCTCGCGGTTGTTGACCCAGCGGAAGCTGCTGACGTCGAGATCGCCGGATGCCTTGAGGGCTTCGGTTTTCTGGGTTTCCAAGTCCAGAAACAGCAGACTCTGGGTGCCGTCCTTGCCCCTGACGATGGCGCCAAGCTCGCGGCCATTGGGTGAAATACTCGCCTGCCCGACGGAAAAGGGGCGGAAGAGTTCCTCGATGGTCAGCGGCCCGGTGTTGGGCTGATCAGGCGGGCTTTCTTTTTTCGCTGCGACCAGCGGGGTGGCACAACACGCGAGAAACAGGGTAGCGAGGCCGATGTATCGGAATATCCTAGGCAGGGAGGATGGGTGGATGGGGTGCATTCGCGGCCTGTGCCGGATAACACGAAGCCGCGTCGCCCAAGTCAATTCCGGTCCAGCTGCGCTTCGTCCATCCGCCTGCGTCCTGCTGTAGCGGGATTGTGGCGGACGAGACGCCGCTTAGACTAGCTGCGTTTGGACCATCGCCGGGATTCCTTGATTTCGACGCGGCGGGGCTCGATGACCGTGCCGGCGACGGCGGCATGCTGCCGCAATTCCTGAAAAGCGGCGGGCGAGACGCGCCACGCAAGACTGGGGGCGATCTCGGCGACCGGCGCGGCGCGGCCTTCGAAGACGAAGGCCAGCTCGACGCGGGTCTCACCGCCGGAGGCGTTGATGGCGGCGCGGAGTTTTTTCAGGAAGTCGGGCAGCTCGGCGTGCTCGGGGTGGAGGAGCCAGGTGACCTTGCGCACCGCGGTCGGGAGGTAGGCGTCGAGCGGGTAGCACTCCTTGACGTTGAGCCGCGCGCCATCGGTGCCGCGCATGATGCTGCCGAGCACGACAACGGGCTGGTTTTCGGCGAGACTCTTGCCATAGCTCTCGAAAGCCTCGGCATACATGTTCACCGAGATGCTGGCGCGCTTGCTTGCGAGGTTGAAGAAGGCCCACGGGCGGTTGTCCTTGCGCGAAAGTTTCCGGGTGATGCCCGAGGCGACGCCGCAGAGGCGGAACTCCATCCGGTCGCCCTCCGCGAGCACCTGCTCCTCAGTATGGGTCGTGATGGCCTCGGCCAGCCCGGCATAGGCGTTCATGGGGTGGCCGGAGATGTAGAAGCCGAGCAGCTCCTTCTCAAACTGCAGTCGCTCGGCGGAGGTGAAGTCGCTGTGACGGCTGTTGCCGTTCCGCGGCGAGGTCGCCGCGGCTCCAATGGCTGAAGGAGCATCCTCTTGGAGTGCGTCGAGGAACGAGTGCTGGCCGGCGTCGGCATCGCGCTGCCGGGCCGCGGCCGAGGCGATGGCCTCGTCAATCTGCGCGAAAAGCACGCCGCGTTTTTCGCCGGAATAGTCGAAGGCGCCCGTTTTGACGAGGTGCTCGAGCACGCGCTTGTTGATGGCGCGGCCGTCGACCCGGGCGGTGAAGTCGAGGAAATCCCTGAACGGGCCGTTGGCCTCGCGTTCGGCGATGATCTTTTGCGACGCGGCCTCGCCCACGCCCTTGATGGCGCCGAGCCCGAAACGAATCGAGCCCATCGGCGGTGCGGCTGATGGGCCAGTTCGCGGCCCTGCTTCGCCAAGGCTTCGCAGGGCGGTGGCGGACGCATTTGCATCCACCACCGGGGTGAAATTCTCCCGGGAGAGATTAATATCCGGACCAAGCACGGGAACGCCCATCGCGCCGCATTCGTCGACGAAGTGGGCGATCTTCTCCGAGTTGCCGATTTCATTGCCCAGCACGGCGGCCATGAACTGCACCGGGTAGTTGGCCTTCAGGTAGCCGGTGCGGTAGCTGAGGATGGCGTAGGCGGCGGAGTGGGACTTGTTGAAGCCATAGCCGGCGAATTTTTCGAGCAAGGCGAAGATCTCGAGCGCCTTTTTCTCCAAAATGTTGCTGGTCTGCCGCGCGCCCTCGACGAACACGCTGCGCTGCTGCTCCATCTCCGCGACGTTTTTCTTGCCCATGGCGCGGCGGAGCACGTCGGCGCCGCCGAGCGTGTAGCCGGCGATGCGGCGCGCGGCCTCCATGACCTGCTCCTGGTAGACCATGATGCCGTAGGTCTCGCGGCACACCTCCTCCAGCAGGGGGTGGGGATACTCGATGGTGGCCGGGTCCTTCTTGCCGCGGATGTATTGCGGGATGAGGTCCATCGGGCCCGGGCGGAAGAGGGCGATGAGCGCGACGATTTCCTCGATCGAATTGATGCTCAGCTGCCGGCAGAGGCCCTGCATGCCGCCGGATTCCAGCTGGAACACGGCGGTGGTGCGGCCGGAATTGAGCAACGCGAAGGTCTTCGCGTCGTCCAGCGGCACCATCTCCATGTCGAAGGCCGGGTTGACCGTGCGCCGGATGCTGTCCACGGCGTCCTGGATGATGGTGAGCGTGCGCAGGCCGAGGAAGTCCATCTTGAGCAGGCCGAGCTTCTGCACGGGATCCATCGCGAACTGCGTGGTGATGTCGCCCTCCTGCAGGGTGAGCGGCACGAATTCGCTCAGCGGCCGGTCGGCGATGATGATGCCGGCGGCGTGCTTGCCGGAGTTGCGCACCATGCCCTCAAGCACGAGCCCCTGGTCGACAATTTTCCTGGTGAGGGGACTGGCCGCGATGGCGTCGCGCAGCTCGGCCGACTTGTCGATGGCGTCCTGCAGGCTGATGTTGAGCTCGTCCGGGATCATCTTGGCGAGCTTGTCGGCCTCGAGATAGGGGAGGTTGTGGACGCGCGCGACGTCGCGGATGACGGCCTTGGCGCCGAGCGTGCCGAAGGTGACGATGTTGGCCACGCACTCGCGCCCGTATTTCTCGCGGACGTATTGGATGACCTCGTCGCGGCGGCGCATGCAGAAATCGATGTCGAAGTCCGGCGGCGACACGCGCTCGGGATTGAGGAAGCGTTCGAAGAGCAGACCGAAGCGGAGCGGCTCGATGTCAGTGATGCCGAGGAGATAGGCGACGATGGAGCCGGCGCCCGAGCCGCGGCCCGGGCCGACCGGGATGCCGTGCTGCTTGGCCCAGGCGATGAAATCCCAGACGATGAGAAAATAATCGATGAAGCCGGTCTTCTCAATGACCCCGAGTTCGAAGTCCATGCGGTCAACCACGGTTTTCGCGAGTGCCGGGTCCTTCGCCTTGGCGGGCTTATTGTAATCCACCTTGTAGCGTTTTTGCAGGCCAGCGACGCAGAGTTCCTTCAGGTAGCCGGGCTTGTCCGTCTTGATCTCCGCCGGCAGCGGGTAGAGGGGGTAGCGGTTTTCGCCGAACTTGATGCTGAGGTCGCACATCTCGGCCACGGCTTGGGTGTTGAGGACGGCCTCCGGCACCTCGGCGAAGATCCGCGACATCTCCTCGCGGGTCTTCAGGTAGAATTGCTGCGTGTCGAAGCGCATGCGGTCGGCGTCCTCGAGCTTCGCGCCGGTCTGGATGCAGAGCATGGTGTCGTGCGGCGAGGCGTCGGTGTCGTTGACGTAGTGGACGTCGTTTGTCGCGACGACCTTGAGCTTGAATTCCTCCGCGAGCTTCAGGAGGAGGGGATTGATGCGGCGCTGTTCCGCGATGCCGTGGTCCTGCAGCTCGATGAAAAAGTTCTCGCGGCCGAACATCTCGACGAAACGCCCCGTGGCCTTCCGGGCATCCTCCCAGCGATTTTGCAGCAGCATCTGCGGCACGAGCGCGGCGAGGCAGCCGCTGAACGCGATGAGACCGTCGGCGTGCGCAGCGAGGGTGTCGAGGTCGGTGCGGGGCTTGTAGTAGAAGCCCTTGAGGTGGGCGTCGGAGACGAGCTTGAGCAGGTTGGCGTAGCCCTTCGCGTTCCTGGCGATCAGGCCCATGTGGTAGCGGCTCTTTTCGCCCTCGACGCGCGCGGTCTTTTCCAGGCGCGAGCCTTCGACGAGGTAGATTTCGCAACCGACAAGCGGTTTCACGCCCTTCTCCTTGGCGGTGGTGAAGAAATCGATGGCCCCAAAGAGCACGCCGTGGTCGGTCAGTGCCACGGAGGTCTGGCCCAGCTCGGCCACGCGGTCGATCAGGCGGTCGATGCGGCAGGCGCCATCGAGGAGGCTGTAGTCGCTATGGACATGGAGATGAACGAAATTCTTGTCAGCGGAAGCCACGGAGGGTGATGGGAAGCCGCTCGAAAGAGGCGAGCAAGCCGGAAAGCGTAAAGTTATTCACCCGCGGAGTTTAGCCAGCGTGGCGGGGTTGGCCGAATCCTCCTTCGTTCCGCCGGGGCGGGACTTCGGCGCGATGGGTTCAACCCGCCGGAGCCGAACCCAAAATTGGAGTTGACGGTGGTCGGAGCGGCTGGCTTGTTGCACCTTTTCCTCTCCACCTACCTGTCCCTTTACCATGTCCATCGAGATCAAGATGCGTAAAAACGAGCCGATCGATCGTGCGCTGCGCCGCATGAAGAAGAAGCTCGAGCGCGAGAACATCATCAAGGATGTCCGCATGAAGCGTTACGCCGAGAAGCCCTCGGAGCGCCGCCGGCGCAAGGAGAAGGTCATGGCCTTCACCTGCATGCTCCGCCGCCGTTACGCCGAGTAAGTCCCGGCAACCGTCGTTCCCCGGCCGTGCATCCCCGATGCCCGGCCTTTTTTATGCCCATGTTTCGCGGAGCGAGAACTTGGGACATACACCGGGCGCCCAGTAGGGCGCAACGGTGCTTGCCGGGCTTCCCTCATGCTTGATTCGAAAGGTCTGTCCTGTCCTAGTCAGCGGTGCCGCGCATGAAGCCGATCACCGCCCTCTCCACCTGCTGGTGTTCGCACCGTCACCAGGACGGCTACGAGATGCTCAGGGAAATGGCGGACCTGGGCTTCGAGTGGGCGGAGCTGAGCCACGGCATCCGCATCACGCTCGTGCCGGGCATCCTCAGGGCGGTCGAGGAAGGCGTCATCAAGATCGCCTCCTGCCACAATTTCTGCCCGCTGCCCACCGGCGTGATGCACGCCGCGCCCAACCTCTACCTGCCGTCGTCGGCCGACGCGCGCGAGCGCGACCAGTGGCTCCGGCACAGCAAGCGCACCATCGACTTCGCCCACCAGGTGAAGGCGGCGAAGGTCATCATGCACCTCGGCGCGGTCGAGTTCTTCTGGTTCAACCCGGCGCGTAAGGTGGACAATTACCTCGACGCCCACAAGGGGGCCGACCTGTCCGCCGACGCCACTTACCAGAGGCTGCTGGCGAAATCCCTCGCCAAGCTGAAGGAGCGGATGCCGGCCTACTGGGAGAACACCAAGCAGGGCCTCGCGGACCTGCTGCCCTACGCCGGGCAGAGGGGCGTGAAGCTGGGCTTCGAGAACCGGGAGAAATTCGAGGAGCTGCCGCTCGACGCCGACCATCCGGATTTGATCACGGCGATGGCCAGGCCCGACGCCTGTGGCTACTGGCACGACACCGGCCACGCCCAGATCAAGCAGAACATTGGCCTGCTCAACCATCGCGAGCATCTGGCGAAGAACGCGCCCAACGCGATCGGCTTCCACCTGCATGACGTCAACGCCGAGGGCCACGACCACCACGCGATCGGCACGGGCAAGATTGATTTCGAGATGGTCAGCGGCTTCTGGCGGCCCGAGCACACGCTCGTCATCGAGCTCAGCCCGCGGCTCACGGTCGAGGAAGTGCTGGTTTCCAAGAAACACATCGCGCAGCTCGTCGCGAAGCGGTTTGGCCGCTAAGCGCGCAACTCGCCTATCCATCTCCGATGCGGGCCGGAGAGCGTAACGCGGGCAAGCTGTTTCAACGACACCCATTCGAGCGCGGCGTCCTTGGCGATGAGTTTGAGCAACGCGGCGGCTGGCTTCACGCGGTAGATTGATTCCGTAATTTGAAACCGCGTGATGGTCCGGTGCTTCACGGCGAGCAGGGCTGACTTTACCGGTTTCACACCAAGGTCGGACGCCTCGGGCAATTCGTGCAGGCCGGCGAGCCGCTTCGCCTTGGCGTGGCCGCGGCGGAGCAGGAGCTTGCCGCTATGTTCGCACCAGACGCGGGTGACCGCCCGTTGCTCGATCAGCTTCGGCTTGAGCCAGGGGAATTTCTCCGGGGTCCCGCCGGCGCGCGCCACGCAGAAATCGATAACAGGGCAAGTCGAACACCGAGGCGACTTGCGAAGACAAACGGTCGCGCCGAGTTCCATCATCGCCTGGTTGTGCTCGCCGGGATTGCTGCCCTCGATGAGCGCGTCGGCCAGCGGTGTGAAATGCTTCGCCGCCGCGGAGCCGTCGCGGAACAGCCGGCCCTCGCCGGTCAGCCGGGCGAGGATCCGGACGACGTTGCCGTCGACGCACGCGGAGGGTTCGCCAAACGAGATGCTGGTGATGGCCGCGGCGGTGTAGGGGCCGATGCCGGGCAGCCCGCGCCATTCGGCCGGGGTGCGCGGTGGAGCGGGCAGCTTGACGAGGGTCTGGGCCAGCTTGTGCAGGTTGCGCGCGCGGGAGTAGTAACCGAGGCCTTCCCAGAGTTTCATCACCTTCGCCTCGGACGCGGCGGCGAGAGTCGCGAAATCAGGCAGCTCGCGCATCCAGCGATCAAAGTAGGGCAGGACGGTCGCGACCTGCGTCTGCTGCAGCATGAACTCCGACACGACGGTCCGGTAGAGCGACGGGGCCTCGCGCCACGGCAGCTTGCGGCGATGGACGCGATACCACGCATGCAGCGCCTGCTGGAAGGCGGGGCGGCGGGAGGTTAGCTTTTCGGAGTTGATCATGTGAATCAGCAGGGGGCGCAGGCTTGCTGCGCCCTGAATTGTGGGAGGGAGAGAAGGCGCAGCAAGTCTGCGCCCCTACAAATTCAGCCCCAGCGCGAATTTTTTGTGTGTTTTTGTGACTTTTTGTGGCCATCTAATCCCATGCCCAAACGGTCCCAGGACGCCGAGGAAGAGAAGCCCAAGGCGATCACCACCTACACCATCAAGCTCGACGACGCGCAGATGGACAAGCTGCGCTCGGCCGTCGCGGCCAAGAACTGGGAGGAGGTCGAGGTGCCCTACGCGCGCTTCGCCTTCAAGGGGCCGAAGGTCAACGTGACCGCCTACACCAGCGGCAAGGTGGTCGTGGCGGGCAAGGAGACTGAGGACTTTGTGCAGAACGTCATCGAGGCCGAGGTCACCGGCGCGCCCAAGCTCGGCTACGACGAGGTGCTGCATCCCGACTGGTTCGAGCCGCACGCGGGGCTCGACGAGAGCGGCAAGGGCGACCTGTTCGGCCCGGTCATCGCCGCGACAGTGATCGCGGACGGCGACGCGGTGCGGGCCTGGCTCGCGGCCGGGGTGCGCGACAGCAAGACCATCGTCGACGCCCAGATCATCAAGCTCGACGAGCTCATCCGTCACACGCCCGGCGCGGTGGTCGAAACCTGCTACCTCGACATGGCCGAATACAACCGGACGATGGCGCGGCCCTACGCCAGCCTGAACCGGCTGCTGGCCGCCCACCATGCGACTGCACTGGAAAACGCCTTGAAGAAGAAATGGGTGCCGCGCGGGCTGCTTGACCAGTTTTCCAAGGAGCCGCTCGTCCAGCGCGAACTGAAGAAGCGCAAGCTCGAGCGCTTCGCCCTCGCGATGCGCACCAAGGCGGAGGAGGACCCGGTGGTCGCCGCGGCGTCCATCGTGGCCCGGGCGGAGTTTGTCCGGTGCATGCACGCGCTGTCGCGGGAGTTCGGCGACAAACTGCAGAAGGGAGCCGGCGCGGCGGCCAAGGCACAGGCGTCGCTGCTCATCGAGAAATTTGGCGCGCGGGCACTCGGCCATTTTGCCAAGCTACACTTCCGCACCTGCTACGAGGTTGTCTCGGCCGCGGGCAAGCTCGACGAGCTGCCGCTGCCCGTGCCGAAAGAGAAGAAGGAGTGGAAGCGCTAGCCCGACCCATGGCCAAACGCCGCCAGCTCCGCGGATTCGACCTCAAGCAGATCTTCGGCTTCAGCAGCCTGATCGGCGTGGACGAGGCCGGGCGCGGCGCCCTGGCCGGCCCGGTGGTGGCGGCCGCCGTGCTGGTGTCGCAGGAATTCCTCGAGGGCCGCTGGGCCGTTGGCAAGTCCGGCCGCGTCAACGACTCGAAGCAGCTCACCGCCGCCGAGCGCACCGAGCTCTGGGCCGAGTTCGAGGAATTGATGGAGCAGAGGCAGATCCACGCCACCCATGGCACCGCCAGCGTGGCGGAGGTTGAGACGGTCAACATCCTCGGCGCGACCAAGCTCGCGATGCGCCGCGCGCTCGAGGGCATCTATCCGCCGACGGCGTTCGAGCAGAAGATCGAGCCCGACCTGTTCGCCAGCGAGACGGAGAAGGCGGCATTCCGGCCGACGGTGTCGTGCCGGGTGCTCATCGACGGCCTGCCGTTGCGCCATTTCCCTTATCCGCACCTCGGCATTGTCAGCGGCGACGCTCGCTCGCTGTGCATCGCGATGGCGTCGATCATCGCCAAGGTGACGCGCGACCGGCTGATGGACGAGCTGGACAAGCAGCATCCCGGCTACGGCTTCGCCCAGCACAAGGGCTATGGCACGGAGGAGCACCGCGACGCCATCCTCAAGCTCGGCCGCAGCGCCGTGCACCGCGACAGTTTCCTGCGCAAGCTCTTCGCCCAGCCGCGCGACCTCGAGGGGCAGATGATACTGTTTGATTGAACCGTGTCCGCGCCTATTGATTCAGCCCCATGCCCGGCAAGAAACACAGTTCGCTCGACAAGGTGCTCGGCCGCATTGACCGGCTCGACGCGGCGGGGCTGCGGACCCTCGTGCAACGGCTGGCCCGGGAGCGCGCGCTGCTCGACACCGTGTTCAACACGCTGCAGGAGGGCGTGCTCGTCATCACCGCGGACGGCGGGATCGACTACGCCAATGACGCGGCGGCGCGGCTCATCGGCTTCAAGGACGAGACCGGCGCGGCGGCGACGCTGTGGCGGCTGGTGCCGGGCCTGCGCGCCTCACTCGAGGGCCAGGGCGGCCATCCGCTCGTCACCCGGGAGTTTGAGCTGACCTACCCGGCGCCGCGCGTGGTGCGGCTCTACATGGTGCCGTTCGACCAGGGCGAGGGCGAGACGGCGCGCTTCGCCATCATCCTGTCGGATATCACCACTGAGAAGAAATCCACCGCGGAGCTGATCGAGCACGAGAAGATCTCCTCCATCCTTCTGCTCGCCGCCGGCGTGGCACACGAGCTGGGCAACCCGCTCAACTCACTCACCATCCACCTCCAGCTCATCGAGCGGAAACTGAAGAAACTCAAGGACTCGAAGGAGGCCACCGCGCTCGGGCAGTCCATCAAGGTCTGCCAGGACGAGGTCACGCGCCTCGACGGGATCATCAAGAATTTCCTCGAGGCGATCCGGCCGCGCCCGCCCGACCTGACCGAGGTCAACGTGGTCGAAGTCATCGAGGACGTGCTGCGCTTCCAGGCGAAGGAAATCGCCGATCGCGGCCTGCAAGTCGAAGGGGAGCTGCCCGCGAGCACACCCGTCATCATGGCCGACCGCAACCAGCTCAAGCAGGTGTTTTTCAACCTCGTCAAGAACGCGATGGAGGCGATGTCGGCCGGTGGGAAGCTCGGGATCCGCGTCCGCGCGGACGATGACTCGGTCTTCGTGCTCATTGCCGACACGGGCGGCGGGATCAAGACCGAGGATCTCACGAAGCTTTTCTCCCCCTATCACACGACCAAGGTTGGCGGGCATGGTCTCGGGCTCATGATCGTGCAACGCATCATGCGCGACCACGGCGGGCACGCCGGCATCGAGAGCAAGGAGGGCACTGGCACGGTGGTGACGCTGCAGTTCCCGCAGAAGCACCGCCGCGTGCGAATGCTGCAGGGGTGAGGTGGAACGCGGCCTCCGGACGCGTTTTCAGTCTGGCGTCGCAAACGAACCCGTCCGGAGGCCGGGTTCCACCAGTCAAATGCTGCCCTTGGGCGTGGCGAGCGTGAGCGACTTGAGCAGGCGCAGGCCCTCCGCAAAGGCCGGACCCGACGGGTCGTCGCTGAAGATCGTTGCGAAGACCATGACTTTCTCGCCCATATAAATAAAACAGGCCGTCATCGTCTTGTAGTCGTCCTTGACTGGGGGCTTGTCGACGAGATTGATGTCGGTGAAGGTCGCCGAATAGCCGATCGCAGTGGCGGACCGCAGTTCCTTGATGAACGCCTTGCCCTCGACCGAGTCGGCCACGAAACGCTTCGTGGCGTCCGCCACCAGCAGGCGCAGGGCATCATGGTCGCTAAAGCGGTCATCGGGGACAAGCAGGACGGTGAGAAGCACGGCGTCATTGCTGCCGCTCTTGGGGACGTAGCGCAGGTCCTTCCCGACCTGGGAAACTTCCGGCGAGGGCGCGGCGGTTTCGGTGGCGACCCACGAGTCCGGCAGGATGAAATGCAGGGATTTGCCTCCGCCGAGGTTGATATTTTCCGCCCGGCTGACCGCGGCCAGCAGCCCGAGGCCGGCGAGGAGGAGGAATTTTTTCATGCGGGGGGTGGGAGACGCGCAGGGAACTCGCGCCATGATTCGCAAAGCTGAAATCGAGTCGAGGGCAAAGCCGGGGTGGGTGGTTAAGGGGAGGAGACGCGATGGTGGCGGTAAAGTTCCTCGACTTTCGCCCGGGCCCAGGGGGTGCGCCGCAGGAATTGCAGGCTGGATTTGATGCTGGGGTCGAAGTTGAAGCAGCGGATGTCGATTCGCCGGCCCAGTTCCGCCCAGCCGTAATGCGCGACGAGCTCGTTTAGGATTTTCTCCAGCGTGACCCCGTGCAGGGGATCCTTGGGGGTGTGCGACACGGCGAAGTCGGTCAGCAATTCATGTATTTCCAATTGCGATGCTTGCCCTGGGCGGTCCACGCGATGGTCGTGGCGAGGCGCGAGGCGCGGGTTTCCGGACGCTTCGCCTCGGTAATCCACTCGATGTATTCGCGGCGGCAACTCGGGCTGAAATCCGCCCAAGCGGCCGCGGCCTCCTTGTTTTTCTTCAGCACGGCGGCGAGGTCGGCGGGCACGGGCAGGGCGGGCTTGGGCTTCGACTTCACACGGGCGGGGGCACCGGAGTCGTGGAGCTTTATTGCGTTCCTGATGTAATGCGTGAGCACCTTGTCGCTCGGCAGGTCCTTGCGGCTGGTAATGCGGCCCATCAGGCCGCGGCCGTCTTTCGCGTGGCCGTCGCTGGTGAGGATCCTTTTCATCGCCGGTCCCCAGAAGCCGAAGGCGAGGTGGGCCTTGAACGCGGCCATGAAGCACAGGATCCTGCCGCGATAGAGGAAGAACGGGCTGCTCCATTTGAGGGCTTCCTTGGTCTCCGGGCAGGCCTGATGCACGAGCTGACGCAGGTGCTTCAGGATCGGCTGCGCGAACGGAGCGGACTTGGCGATGTAGGCGTCGATGCGCGTGTCCTTGTGCATGGGGAAACGTCTAACAAATGATTTTCCCCGGGCGAGGCGAAAGCTGGCCGGCCCTCAGTGGGACTCCCTCTTTTGGCTAACGAAAGGCGTCAACCGGCTCCGTCTATTGCGGAGCAATGAACAAAACCGGGGCAGCCAAACCATGAGCGGTGGGTTGGGCCGGGACATGTCATTTGTCATCCTTATCCTTCTTTGCGTTCTCTGCATCATCGTGGAGAATCTGCCAGAGGGCTTTGCCTTCATTGACGTCCACGACATGCCCGCAGGAGCGGCAGGTGTATTCCCGCCAAATTTCGCCGGTGAAGGTGTTCTTATCCGTTTGGTAGAGCGAACCCGCACATTTTGGGCAGGTATTGCCGGGCGTGGGGTCATTCATAGGATTGTCTCTCCAGGTAATTCAATTGAAGGAAGGTGACAGGGTTCAACGCTGGTCAGGCTGCTTCATGCTTCTTTCTTTTTAACGTGGCGATCGAGACAACGGTTGCGATGAGCAGCCATGACCCCAGGGGAACCATCAGGAAAAAGAAAGCGGGCTGCGGCCTCGGGGGCCCGAACGCAACATTCCCGTAGACGGCCAGGGAGGCCGCCGTGAGAAGCAGCATCACGCCATGAAGCGTTGCTCGCATAAGAACCGACCAGCGCTTCGAAATCACGTTGGCCAAAACAAGGGCCACGAATGGGGAGAGCACCCAGATTACGAAAAGCACCATTAGGAGAATGGATTTGTTACGATGACCTACCACCAGCATAAAACCGACCGAGCCCAAGGCCCCGGCCGGCACGGCGATCAGAGTCACTGTGCGCAGCAGGCCAGGGATCCCACTACCGGGCCTTCTCTGGCTCGCATCGGAGGTTATCTCAGTGGAACCATTGGTGCTCATTGATTCTTCTTCATTCATGCCCACTTCTTTTCTTCGAATACCTCAAATTTCTCATTCGCGACGATTGCCCTGGCCTCTCTTCTTCTGCGGCTGCGAGCGGCAGCTTTGATCTCCGTGGTTGTCACCCAGCGATAGCCAAGAGCAGAGGCTTGTGTTTGGCAACGGTGCAAATTTCTTGTCTGGTCATGGCGCGACCCAGTGCATGTTTTCGGCCCTCCCTGAATGAGGCGCTTGACGAAAGACGGCGGCGACGATTTATTGACGGCATGAGCACCAAGGAACTTGCGCATGCCGCCATCGACGCGCTACCGGCGGACGCGACCTTGCAGGATGCCGCTGAAAAGCTGGCGTTGCTCGCGGCGCTGGAGAATAGCCGGCAGAGCGTGAAAACGGGCCATTGGAAAACGCAGGCTGATGTAGAGAAGCTGCTCCCCCAATGGCTGGAAAAGTAATCTGGTCGGACGACGCCATTGCCGACTTGGCGGCAATCGTGCGGCACATCGCCGCTGACAATCCGGCGGCTGCGTTAAAAACCGGGGCGGCGATTCTGGAGAGCACACGATTGCTGGGAGAGTTTCCTTTGGCCGGCCGCATTTTGCCTGAAGAGGGACGGAACTGGGTGCGTGAGATAATTTACAGCCCGTATCGCGTGATCTACGAGTTGCCCGAAGCGGACCAAGTGGTGGTTTTGCGGGTGTGGCATGCGGCTCGGGGCAAGCCCGCGGTATGACAAGTTCCTTGGGTGCAGCGAGACTGCGCCCCTACAGACAAAAACGGCTGTGTCACCTCGTCTCATTTCCCGTTGACCGGGGGCGGGGGTTGGTTGTCATGCGGGCATGGTGCCGAGCCTTTTAATCGTCGATGACGAGAAGCACACCCGCGAGGGTCTGCAGCAGGCGTTGCAGGACCACTACGACGTGTCGGTGGCGGGGAGCGCGGACGAGGCGTTCAACCTGATGGAGGCGCAGGAGTTCGAGGTGATCATCACCGACCTGCGGATGCCGGGCAAAAGCGGCCTCAAGGTCATCGACAAGGCCCTCGCGCTGCCGAACAAGCCGGCGGTCATCATGATGACGGCCTACGGCAACATCGAGTCGGCCGTCGAGGCGATGAAGCGCGGCGCGGTGGATTTTCTCACCAAGCCGGTGCAGATCGACCGGCTGGAAATCCTCATCCAGCGGGCGCTGAAGACCAAGACGCTGGAGGTCGAGGTGAAGCAATTGCACGAGCGGCTGGACGAGAAGTTCAACGTCGAGGGCATCGTTGGCCACTCGGCGAAGCTGGCCGAGGTGATCGAGCGGGTGAAGCTGGTGGCGCCGTCGAAGGCGACCATCCTCATCGAGGGTGAGACGGGCACGGGCAAGGAATTGATCGCACAGGCCATCCACCAGGCGAGCCCGCGCGCGCGCGCGCCGTTCGTGCCGGTGCATTGCGCGGCGCTGCCGGCGACCCTGCTGGAGAGCGAGCTTTTTGGCCACGAGCGCGGGTCGTTCACCGGCGCGACGGAGCGGCGCGAGGGGCGGTTCGAGGCGGCCGACGGCGGCACGGTCTTCCTCGACGAGATCGGCGAGATCGGCCCGGAGATCCAGGTGAAGCTGCTCCGGTTCATCGAGACGAAGAGCTTCGAGCGCATCGGCAGCTCGAAGACCATCACGGTGGACGTGCGCCTCGTCGCGGCGACCAACCGCAACCTCGAGTCGATGGTGAAGGAGGGGAAGTTCCGCGAGGACCTGTTTTTCCGACTGAACGTTGTGCGCATCACCACGCCGCCGCTGCGCGAGCGGACGGAGGACATCCCGGTGCTGCTGGAGCATTTCATCAACGTCTACGCGAAGGAGAACAGCTACGAGCCAGTGACCATCGAGCCCGGCGCGATGAAGCACCTGCAGGCCTACCCGTGGCCGGGCAACATCCGCGAGCTGCGCAATTTCGCAGAGAACGCCGTCGTGCTCCGTCGCGGCGGCAAGCTCAGTGAGTTCGACCTCGAGCCGAAGTTCCGCGGCGAGGTGGCGCCGCCGCCCACGATGGTGACCGCGACGCCGTCGAACCCGTATTCCGTCGAGGACAACGAAAAGCGGCTGCTGCGCGAGGCCTTGATGAAGGCGCGCGGCAACCGCACCAAGGCGGCCCAGCTGCTCGGCATCAGCCGCCGCACCCTGCACCGCAAGATCGCCTCGTGGCCCGAGCTCGACGTGCTCGACCGCGGGTGAAAGCCGAGCGGCTCGAGTTGTTGGGAAAACCGAAAGGCAAAGGGTAGGGGCGCTTGCCCCCAAGCGCCCGGACCGATGGGGGCAACGGCCCCTGCCTCGGAACCAGCTTGTCAGTCTATCGGGCAGAGCTTTGACTGGCCCGCTCATCCCGACCATGGCCTCGATCACCAAGAGCTACGAACCGCGCGACGTCGAAAAGAAGTGGTATGCCGCGTGGCTGTCAGCCGGTTGTTTTGCGGGGAAGGTGAATCCGGCCCGATCGCCCTACAGCATCATGATTCCGCCGCCCAACGTCACGGGCGTGCTGACCATGGGCCATGTGCTGAACAACACCCTGCAGGACATCCTCGTCCGCCGGGCCCGGCTGGAGGGCAAGGAGGCCCTGTGGCTGCCCGGCACGGACCACGCGGGCATCGCCACGCAGTCCGTGGTGGAGCGCGAACTGCGCAAGCAGAAGAAAAACCGCCGCGATCTCGGGCGGGAAAAATTCCTCGAGCAGGTTTGGGCCTGGCGCGAGGAGAAGGGCGGCATCATTCTCCAGCAACTGCACGCGCTGGGCGCGTCGGCCGACTGGAGCCGCACGGCCTTCACCATGGACCCGGCCTACTCGTCGGCCGTCCTCCGGGTGTTCGTTGATCTCTTCCGCAAGGGTCACATCTACCGTGGCAAGCGGATGGTGAACTGGTGTCCGGCCAGCCTCACCGCGCTGTCCGACGAGGAAGTGATCATGAAGCCGGTCAAGGGATTCATCCACCAGGTGCGTTACGAACTCGTCGACCAGCCGGGCAAATTCATCGAGGTCAAAACGACCCGGCCGGAGACCATTCCGGGCGACGTGGCCATCGCGGTGCATCCCGACGACCTGCGCTACGCGGCGCTGGTGGGCAGGAAAGTCTGGCGGCCGCTCGTCCGCGCGCAGATTCCGATCATCGCCGACGCGGCGGTGGACAGGGAATTCGGCTCCGGCGCGCTCAAGATCACGCCGGCGCACGACAAGGTGGACTTTGAAATCGGCCAGCGGCACAAGTTGCTGCCGGTCGACGTGCTCAATCCCGACGCCACGCTCAACGCGCTCGCCGGCCCGGAGCTGGCGGGCCTGGACCGTTTCGCCGGCCGCAAGAAAGCCGTCGAGCTGCTGAAGGAAGCGGGCGCACTGGTGAAGGAGGAGCCCTACGAGAACAACATCGGCTACTCCGAGCGCGCCGATGTGCCGGTCGAGCCGCGCCTGACCTGGCAGTGGTGGCTGAAGTATCCGCGCGTCGCGGAGGCGAAGACAGCGGTGCGCGACGGCCATATCAAGTTTTATCCCGAGCGCTGGTCGAAGGTTTACCTGCACTGGCTGGAAAACATCCAAGACTGGTGCATCAGCCGGCAGCTGTGGTGGGGTCATCGCATCCCCGTGTGGTATGCGAAGGGACTCGACAAGGAGAAGCTCACGGAAGCCGACCTCGCCGACCCGAAGAAAGTGCACGTCTCGCTCGCGGGCCCGGCCGACCAGTCCAACTGGGTGCAGGAAGATGATGTGCTCGACACGTGGGCCTCGTCGTGGCTCTGGCCGTTTGTGACGCTCGGCTGGCCGGACCAGGTGGAGATGAAAAAGGCCGGCTTCGATTATTTCTACCCGACGACCACGCTCGTGACCGGGCCGGACATCATTTTCTTCTGGGTGGCGCGGATGATCATGGCGGGACTCGAATTCGTGCGCCCGGGCGAGCCGCTGGAGCGGCGCATTCCGTTCAGGAACGTTTATTTCACCGGCATCATCCGCGACGCGCAGGGCCGCAAGATGTCCAAGTCGCTGGGCAATTCGCCCGACCCGCTCGACCTGATCGCGAAATACGGCGCGGACGGCCTGCGCTTCGGCATCGTGTCCATCGCGCCGCAGGGGCAGGACATTCGTTTCCAGGAGGACCGCATCGAATCCGGCAAGAACTTCTGCAACAAGCTCTGGAACGCCTGCCGCTTCCGGCAAATGAGCGGCGACATGGCCGACAATTCCTCGCTCGGCGCCATCACCGCCCGGCTGGAGCCGGCCAGATTCGACGCCGACGACCACGCTATCCTCGCGCAGCTTCTCACCACGACGCGCACGGTCGACCGCTGCTTTGCAGAATTCGAGTTCAGCGCGGCGGTGCAGGCGCTCTACGGGTTTTTCTGGAATGATTTCTGCGACTGGTATGTCGAGGTCTCCAAGACCAAGCTGCAGGACCCGGCCACCAAGGCGAACTGCCTCGCCATCCAGGACCTGGTGTTGCGCCAGACACTGCTGCTGCTGCATCCCTTCACCCCTTTCATCACCGAGGAGCTGTGGCACCTGCTCGGTTACGGCGCGGAAGGCACGTTCCTGATGCGCGACACACAGCTCGACAATCCCTCGCAGCTCGCCGGCCGCGGGTTGAAGCTCGATACAGCCGCGGCCGCGCAGGTGGAGCAGCTCAAGGCGGTGGTTTCGCAGGTGCGGGCATTCAAGGCCGAGCATGGCGAGGCCGCCAGCAAAGCGTCCGAATTTGTGGTGGAGGTCAACGACGCGCATTGGTCGGTGCTCGAGGCCAGCCTCGGAAAACTCAAGCGCATGATGGGCGCCGCCTCGGTCCTGCGCGGAAAAATGTCGCCCGACGCCCCAGCGATTGTGACGGCATTCGGTTCGTGGAATCTCATCAAGCAGCTGAAGGGCGACCCCGCGGCGGAGAAGGCGCGGCTCAAGAAGGAACTCGAGGCGATCGCGAAGCACATCGCCGGCACTGAGGCGCGGCTGAACAACAAGGCGTTCATGGACAAGGCACCGGCGGCAGTGCTTGACGGGGCGAAGAAACAGCTCGCCGACCAGCTGGCCAAGCAGGCCGAATTGAAACGCCTGCTTGCCGCACTGGGATGATTCTATGAAACTGCGATTGAGTTTGCTGACCGTCGCGCTGCTTCTCCCGGCGGTGCTGGCCCGGGCGGCGGAATATCCGGCGCCCGTCGAGGGCGATTTTGTGCTGAAGGACTTCGCCTTCCGCGCCGGCGGCAAACTGCCGGAGCTGCGCATCCACTACCGCACCGTCGGCACGCCGCGGCGCGACGCCGGCGGGAAGGTGACCAACGCTGTGCTCATCACGCACGGCACCATGGGCAGCGGGGCGCAGTTCCTGTCGCCGTTATTCGCGCCCGAGCTGTTCGGCCCCGGCCAGCCGCTGGACGCGGCAAAGTTTTTCATCGTGCTGCCGGACGGCATCGGCCACGGCAATTCCAGCAAGCCCAGCGACGGGCTGCACGCGAAGTTCCCGCATTATGGTTATCGCGACATGGTCGGGGCGGAATACCGGCTGCTGACCGAGGGCCTGGGGGTGAACCATGCGCGGCTCATCATGGGCACCTCGATGGGTGGGATGCACACCTGGCTGTGGGGCGAAGCCTACCCGGACTTCATGGACGCACTGATGCCATTGGCATCGCTGCCTGTCCAGATTTCAGGCCGCAACCGCGTCTGGCGCCGGCTGGCCATCGATGCCATCCGCAACGACCCGGAGTGGCAGGGTGGCGATTACGCAAAGCCGCCGCCGTCCTTGCGCACCGGTGCGGAGATGCTCTACCTGATGAGCAGCAATCCCGTGCTGCGGCAGGTGGAGACACCGACGCTCGCGAAGACCGACGAGGCGCTGGATGCGTTCGTCGCGAATTATTTCAAGACCGGCGACGCGAACGACTACCTCTACGCGCTTGAGGCCTCGGCCGACTACGACCCGAACCCGGGCCTGGAGAAAATCAAGGCGCCGCTCCTGGCCATCAACAGCGCGGACGATCTGATCAACCCGCCGGAACTGGGCATCCTGGAGCGCGAAATCAAGCGGGTTGCGCACGGCCGGGCCGTCGTCATCCCCTTGAGCGACCAGACCCGCGGGCACGGCAGCCACACCGTCGCGAAGCTGTGGAAGGCCGAGCTGGTCCGCCTGCTGGCCGAGACGGAGCCTTGAGGCCGTGGGCGGGGCTTGCGTGAGGCCCGGAGATTCCTCTAGCTAGGCAGACGCATGAAAAAAGCCCTGATTACCGGCATCACCGGCCAGGATGGCTCCTACCTCGCCGAGCTGCTGCTCGAAAAGGGTTACGAGGTGCACGGCATCATCCGCCGCGCCTCGACCTTCAACACCAGCCGCATCGACCATCTCAATTTTGACCGCCACGCCAATGGCGGGAAGCTCACGCTGCATTACGGCGACCTCGCCGACGCGGTGCAAATGGTGAAGCTGCTCTATGAATTGCAGCCCGACGAGATCTACAACCTCGCGGCCCAGTCGCACGTGCGGGTGTCATTCGACATCCCCGAATACACCGGCGACATCGACGGGCAGGGGGCGCTGCGCATTCTCGAGGCCATCCGCGAGGCCGGGCTGGTGAAGAAAACGCGTTTCTACCAGGCATCGTCGTCCGAGATGTTCGGCAAGGTGCAGGAGGTGCCGCAGACCGAGAAGACGCCGTTCTGGCCCCGCTCGCCCTACGGCTGCGCCAAGGTCTACGCCTACTGGCTGACCGTGAACTTCCGCGAGAGCTACAAGCTGCATGCGAGCAACGGCATCTTGTTCAACCATGAGTCGCCCCGCCGCGGCGAGACCTTCGTCACCCGCAAGATCACCCGCGCCGCCACCCGCATCAAGCTGGGGCTGCAGGACTCGCTCTACCTCGGCAACCTCGACGCCAAGCGCGACTGGGGTTACGCCAAGGAATACGTCGAGATGATGTGGCTCATGCTGCAGCAGGACAAGCCCGACGACTACGTGGTCGCGACCAACGAGACGCACAGCGTGCAGGAGTTCTGCGAGGCCGCCTTCGGCCATCTCGGGCTGGACTGGAAGAAACACGTGAAGCACGACACCCGCTACGAGCGCCCCGCCGAGGTCGAGCTGCTCATCGGCAACCCCGCCAAGGCGAAGAAGCAACTCGGCTGGAAACCCAAGGTGAAATTCAAGGAGCTGGTGAAGATCATGATTGAGCACGACCTCGAACTGGCCAAGCGCGAGGCGCAGATCGCGGCACTCTCCAAACCCTGAGGTTTCCCACGAATGACGCGAATGCACACGAATTCCGGATTCGCGTCGATTCGCGGGCGACACTTTTCTTCATGAAGCTTTTCATCGCGGGCCACGGGGGCATGGTTGGCGGCGCACTGGTCCGCCGGTTCCAGCGCGAGCCGGGCGTAACGCTGCTGCTGAAAACCCGCGCGGAACTCGACCTGACCAACCAGGCGGCCACGGCGGCGTTCTACGCGGCGGAAAAGCCGGACGTGGTCCTCATGGCCGCGGCAAAAGTAGGGGGCATCCACGCGAACAGCAGCTACCCGGCGGAATTTTTGTTCGAGAACCTGGCCATCGCCACCAACGCGATCAACGGCGCCTACCGCGCGGGGGTGAAGCGGCTGCTCTTCCTCGGCAGCTCGTGCATCTACCCGAAGCTCGCGCCGCAGCCGATGCCGGAGAGCAGCCTGCTGACGGGGCCGCTGGAGCCGACCAACGAGGCCTACGCCATCGCCAAGATCACCGGCCTGAAGCTCTGCGAGTATTACCGCAAGCAGCACGGCGTGCTCTACCACTCGGCGATGCCGACCAATCTCTACGGTCCGGGCGACAACTACCACCTGCAGAACTCGCACGTCCTGCCGGCGCTGATCCGAAAATTTCACGAGGCGAAGGAGGCGGGGCGCGCCGAGGTCGTGGCCTGGGGCACGGGAACGCCGAAGCGCGAATTCCTGCACGTCGACGAGCTGGCGGAGGCGTGTGCGTTTTTGCTGAAGCTTCCGAATCCACCCGATCTGATCAACATTGGCACGGGCACGGACGTGACCATCAAGGAGCTGACGGAACTGGTGGCACAGGTCACCGGCTTCAAGGGGCGCATCACCTGGGACGCCACCAAGCCCGACGGCACGCCGCGCAAGTTGATGGATGTGACGCGGCTCACCGCGCTGGGCTGGAAGGCGAAGGTTGGCCTGCACGAGGGCGTCGAGCGGACCTACGCGAGCTATCTGGCGGAGAAGGCCGCCGGCAAGCTGAGGACATAAAATTGGGCGAATAGCAGCGGTCGCACTGGTCGCCAGAGTCGTTGACGTTTAGCGATGTCCCATTCAGGGTAAGGCAGAGTCACCCGCACACATAACCCATCACAAACATGTCAACTACGCCCGAGACCCCGCCGCCCGCCGCCGCTTCGGCCACGGAGGATCGCACCGTCGCCATCCTCACTTACATCACAATCATCGGATTCATCATCGCGATTGTCATGCACAGCAGCAAGAAGTCCGCCCTCGGAGCCTTCCATCTGCGTCAGGGTCTGGGCCTGTTCATCACCTGTATTGTGATTTGGATCCCCGGTGTGATCATCTCCTTTATCCCGGGGATTAACCTATTGATGGTCCTGCTGTGGCCGCTGGTCGGGATTTCCTTGTTTGTGTTATGGATCATGGGGCTGATCGCCGCGGTCAACGGTCAGCAGAAGCCGATGCCGGTGGTCGGCGTGCATTACCAGAAGTGGTTTGCCGGCGCCTTCACCTGAGAGCCGGCCTGTTCGCCGGTTTCCCCTGGCCGCCCGTCATCCCCGGGCGGCTTTTTATTGGCGGCTGACTTTCCGCTTGCGGCGCGGGCGCTCCTGCCAACGGTGGGAGCCGCCCATGATCGCACCCGAAACCTTTTCCCACCTCGAGAACATCAAGAAGCGCGCCGGCTACTTGTGGAGGTTTCTTTGACGTCGAACAAAAGCAGCGCGAGATAGAGGCGATGGAGGCGGAAATGGGGGCGCCGGCGTTCTGGAACAATCCCGAACGCGCTCAAAAGCACATCGCCAGGCTCAACGGCCTGAAGCGCACCATCAGCGGCCTCGTGGCCTTCAACAAGCGGCTCGATGACGCCGCGGTGATGGTGGAGCTGATTGAAACGGCCTCGCCCGCCGAGCAGGAGTCCCATGCCAAGGAGCTCAACGGCGCCGTGACCGTCATGGTCGAGGAACTCGACAAGCTCGAGATCGCCTCCTTCCTCACCGGCCAGTTCGACCGCAACAACGCCATCTTCAGCCTCCAGGCCGGCGCGGGCGGCACGGAGTCGAACGACTGGGCCGACATCCTCTTCCGCATGTATTCCCGCTGGGCCGAGCGCCGGGGTTTTGGGATCGAGCTCATGGACGTGCAGCCGGGCGACCAGGCCGGCATTTCCAAGGCCACCATCCTGATCAAGGGCGAGAACGCCTACGGCTACGCCAAGGCCGAGCGCGGCGTGCACCGGCTGGTGCGCATCAGCCCGTTTGACTCGAACAAGCGCCGCCACACCTCGTTCTGCGCGGTGGACGTCATCGCCGAGATCACCGAGGAGATCGAGATCGACATCCCCGAGGACGAGATCCGCACCGATGTCTACCGTTCCTCCGGCAAGGGCGGCCAGGGCGTCAACACCACGGACTCGGCGGTGCGCCTGACGCACATTCCCAGCGGGATCGTCGTCGTCTGCCAGAACGAGCGCTCGCAGATCAAGAACAAGGCCGCCGCGCTGAACGTGCTGAAGGCCCGCCTCTACGAGAAACGGCTGGACGACAAGCGTAGCGAAATGGAAAAATTCTACGGGGAAAAGGGCGAGATCGGCTTCGGCAGCCAGATTCGCAGCTACGTGCTCCAGCCCTACCAGATGGTGAAAGACCTGCGCACCGGGGTGAGCACCAGCGACACCCAGGGCGTGCTCGACGGCGACCTCGACCGCTTCATCTACGGCTGGCTCCGCGCCGGCTGTCCGCGCCACCGCAACAAGGACATCCAGATGGATGACTAGCCCATGACTGAAGACAGATGTCAGAAGTTAGAAATCAGCCAAGCAGGATATGCACTGTATGGCTTCTTGATTTGCGATTTTCGGGCTCTGACCTCTGATCTCTGACTTCTGTCTTCTGCTCCGTCCATGCCCGACCTTGCCCACGAGACCCTTCGCTCCGCCTTCAGCGCCCAGTCGCTGTTTGAGGACAAGACGTGGCGGCTCTCGCCGCAGGCGTGGCCGCTGACCCCGGAGCAGGTGGCCGAGTTGGAGCAGATCGGCACCGCGTGCCTGGAGTTCCACGCGGCGCTCGAGACGCTCTACCTGCGCTCGGTCGCCGGCAAGAATCTCCTGCGCAACAAGCCGCTGCTCGCGCCGTGGGCGGCCGACTACCTCGACCGGGGCAAACCGGCGGACCTCATCGCGCACTCCCGCGACCCGAAAAACCGCGGGGCGTTTCCCACCGTGCTGCGGCCGGACCTGCTGCTGACGGACGATGGGTTTGCGCTCACTGAGCTGGACTCCGTGCCCGGCGGCATCGGACTGACGGCGTTCCTGAACAAGCTCTACGGTGGCGACACCGACCCGGCGGTGCTGGGGCACGGCGGGGCGATGGTCGAGAATTTCTACCAATCGCTCGCGGCCCTGCGGCCGGCCTCGCGCAATCCGCTGATCGCGATCCTGGTGAGCGACGAGGCGGCCACCTACCGGCCGGAGATGCTATGGCTGGCAGAGCAGCTGCAGCGGCTGGGGCGGCGGGTGTTCTGCCTGCGGCCGGAGGATTTGTTTCCGCTCGGCGGCGAACTGTTCTTCGACGTCGAGGGCACGCCGGAGAAGATCGACGTCGTCTACCGTTTTTTCGAGCTCTTTGACTGGGCGAATGTGCGGATCGCGGTCGAGATCATGGAGGCGTGGGCCAGCGGCGCCGTGGCGATCGCATCGCCCATGCGGCATTTTCAGGAGGAGAAGCTGGCGCTGGCGCTGTTCCACCACCACCTGCTGCCGGAGTTCTGGGCCGAGTCGATCAGCGCCCGCAGCCTCAAACTGCTGCGCCGGCTGATTCCACAGACGTGGGTGATGGATCCGGTGCCTTTGCCGCCCGGGGCGGTGCTCGACGGGCCGCGGGTCGGCGGGCGGATGCCCAATGACTGGCGCGACCTCATCGGCGCATCGCAGAAGGAGCGCGACCTCATCATCAAGATCAGCGGGTTCCACGAGACGGCGTGGGGCGCACGTGGCGTGATTCTCGGCAGCGATTGCTCGCGGGAGGAATGGCAGGAAGGCATCGAGCAGGCCCTCCGGCTGGCGCCGGCCAATCTGCACGTCCTGCAGGAATATCGGAAACCGAAGCGCGTGTCGCATCCGTTGTATGAAACGCCCGACGCCGGCCGCCCCGCCGTGGTCGCGGCGAAGGCGGGGCGCCTGCGCCTGTGCCCCTATTACTTTGTCGTCGGCGGGCAGGCCCGCTTGTCCGGCGCGCTGGCGACCTTTTGCCCGCCCGACAAAAAAATCATTCACGGGATGGTTGATGCAGCCTTGCTCCCGTGTAGGGTTTTCTCCTTAACGTAAGGCGTGTGTAATTTCGCCGCGCTAACCCGGTTCGAGTTGTCCCGCCGGAAGGGGTGCGTACTGGCCGGCGCCCTGCTGCTGGCCACACTGGCCGGCTGGGCCCAGCCCGTGCCGGCCGCCGACCTGAATGAAATCCGCGCGCGAGCCGGGAAGTCCGACCTCGAGGCGCTCAACACCCTGGGCAATGTCTACACCAACGGGCTGCTCGGCGAGAAGCGCGATTTTGCCGAGGCGTTGAAGTGGTATCGCTCGGCGGGCGACAAGGGCTTTGCCCCGGCGCTATTCAATCTGGGACTCGCCCACGAGCTCGGCCGCGGCGTGCCGGCGGATGAACGGCAGGCTTTCAAGTATTACCTCATGGCGGCGGAGCAGGGTTTTGCCGCGGCGCAATTCAACGTTGGCAACATGTATTCGACCGGGCGGGGCGTCGCACAGGATTTGTTCGAGGCCAATCTCTGGTATAAGCAGGCGGCGGAGAAAGGCATCGTCGAGGCGCTGTTTAACCTGGGGGTTGCCTACGAGGCCGGCCGGGGCGTGAAGAAGGACGAGACGCAGGCCGCGCGCTGGTATAAGCAGGCGGCCGATCGCGGCTTTGCCAGCGCCCAATACAATCTCGGGGTGCTCCTCGAGGATGGCCGCGGGGTGGCGAAGAACGAGGCCGCTGCCGCGGGGCTCTACCGGAGCGCGGCGGAGCAGGGCTACCCGCCGGCGCAGAATAATTTCGGGGTGATGCTGGCGGATGGCCGGGGCGGCCTGGCCAAGGATCCCGTGCAGGCCTTTGTCTGGCTCAGCCTCGCGGTGGAAAACGGTTCCACGCCGGCGGCGCGGGATTTCGTGGCCAAGGCCCTCACCCCCGACCAGCTGGCCGCCGCCACGCGCCTGCTGGCCGAGCGCCGTTCCGGCAAGGCGACGCCGGTGGCCGCCGCAGCGGCGACCTCTGCGGTCCCCGACGCCACGCCGGAAAATTCCGCGGCGGCGAACCAGGTGGCGGAACTAACCGCCGCGCTCGAAAAGGCCCGCCAGGCCAACACGCAATTTGCCGAGGCCAACCAGCGGCTTGAGCTCGAGAAGGCCAGGCTCGAGCAGGAACTCACCCAGGGCAGCGAGTCGGGCAGGCTGATCGAGCAGCTGCGCGAACAAAGCCGCCGGCTCGACGGGCAGGTGCAGTCGCTCATTGCCGACAAGGCGGCCGCCGAGCGCGAAGCCAAGGTGCTCGCCGCGCAGTTCAAGGATGTGTCGGAGGAGCTGGCCCGGCGGAAAACCGCGGGGCCGACCGCCGCCGCGCCCGCGATGGATGCGACGAAGTATCAGGGCGAAATTTCGGCGCTCCGGACCAAACTGGGGGAGGTGACGAGCTTGCTGAGCCAGTTGCAGCAGGCGAACCAGCAACTCACGGAAGGCAACCAGCACTTGCAGCAGGAGAGGGACGCACTGGCCGCGGCGGCCAAGGCGGGCCCGCCGGCCGCGGCGGATGGCGGCAAGTATCCGGTGGCGGAAGGCGACAAAAGCACGATCATCGCCAACCTCCAGCGGGACAACACGCGGTTGAACGAGGAGGTGAAGCGCTCGACCCGCGAACTGCTTTCGCTCAACTCCCAACTGCGCAGCCTGCGCAACCAGGCCGGCAAGCCCGCCACTCCGGGGGCGCCGGACAACACCGCCAGCGCCGAGGTGCGCGCGGAAAGCCAGCGGGTCACCAGCAACAACGACCGGCTCCAGGGCCAGCGCGACTCCGCGGTGAACGACGCCGAGACGCTGCTGGCGCAATTGAAGGACGCGCGCAGCGAGATTACGCGCCTGAACGCCGACCTCAACCAGTTGCGCGCGACCCGCCAGTCATCCGACGCGGCCAGCGACCAGCTCGGGCAGCTCACGAGCCGCATCAGCGATTTGGAAGCGCAGTTGAAGCAGGCGCAGGCCCGCCCGCCGGCGGCGCCGGACAACAGCCAGGCCCTGGCCCAACTGCAGCAGCAGGTAAAGACCTTGCAGAGCGAAAAGGCCGACCTGGAAAAATGGTCCCAGGCTCTTGAGAAAACCATCAATGAAAAGTCGGCCACCATCAAAACGTCGGACGCCAACGGGGTCGACCTCAGCCAGAAACTGGCGGAGGTCCAAAAACGGCTGGATGACGCCACCGCGGCCCGCGGCGCGCAGGAACAGCTGGCCCAAAAAATCACCGCGGATAACCGCACGCTGACGGACCGGACCACCCGTGCCGAGGAGGCTCTGGCCGCGCAGATCAACCGAAAGCCGGACACCTCCCAGCTGGACCAGCTCAATCAAAAACTGGCGGAGACCCGGGAACGCGCGGACAATCTGGCACGGGACAACAATTCGCTGGCGGAGAAAGTGACGGACGAGCACCGTGGCTTCATCGCGGCGCAGACCCGGGTCACCGGGCTTGAGCGGGAATTGCACGAGGCCCGGGAGGCGAAGTCGAGCGACACGGCCGGCCGGGAAGATTTGAAGAAGCAACTGGCCGAGGCCGGCGCGGCGCTGGAAAAGAACGGGGCCGCCGTGGCCGAGCTGACTGCTACGAATGACAAATTGGAAAAGGACCTGGCTGCCGCCCGGCTGGGTTCGGCCGACACGGGCGCCTTGCGCAAGGAACTGGCGAAAGCCCAGCGCTCTGTCGCCGAGATGGCCGCGCTCCGCGAGGAAAACGGCCGGTTGCAAAAGATAGCGGACGAGGCGGCAGCGCTGCAGACGAAGAACGACCAGCTCGTGCACGACAACGAGCAACTGACCGTTTCGCTGAACAACAACCGCCGCGATCTGAACCAGGCGCAGGGCCGCGTGACCGGATTGGAGAAGCAGCTGGAGGAGGCCCTGACCATCCGCCCGCGCGGCGGGGACGACACGAAAAAATTGCAGGGCGAGCTGGCCGAGGCCACCCAGAGCCTGGAGAAACTCAACACCACCTTGGCGGAGCTGACCGCGGCGAATGACAAACTGGAAAAGGACCTGGACAGCGCCCGAAAGTCCACCGAGGCCGCGCTCACGGCCCAATCACAGGCCGCCACTGCAACCCAGCCCGACGCTTACAAGATGGAGATCAGCACGCTGCAGGCGCGCGTGAAGGAATTGGAGGGCCAGATGGAGGATGATCGCAACAACTCCGCCAAGGAAGTCGGCACCCTGGCCGCGCAGCTGGCGCGCACCCGCGAGACCAACAAGTCACTCACCGAGGCCAACCGCGCACTGCTGAACGCGAAACAATCGGACACACCCGCCGTCGACAAGGACCAGTTCGACCAATTGCAGGCGAAGGTGCGCGACCTGACCGCCGCGGGTGAGGGGTTGAAGAGCCAGAATCAAAAACTCACTGACGACAACCAGCGCCTCGCCAATGAACGGGAGACCTTCAAGCAGCAGCTGGAGGAATCGCGCAAGGTCGCCACCGCGGTGCCGGGCCTGACGGAGGAGAAATCCGCACTGCAGGAGCGGTTGGAAGCCGTGGGCGCCCAACTGGCGAAGGCCCAGCAGGAGATTGACGCCCTGCAAAAGGACAACGCCGACGCCACCTCGCAGACCCTGGCCGTCAAACAGGAGGCGGACAAGGCGCTGGCGGACCTCGCGGCCCTGCAGGGCCGCGCCGCGGACGCGGAGAAGGCAGCCGAGGCGCACGGCACCTCCGTGGCCGAGCTGACTGACGCCAACGGCAAGCTGGAGACGGAGCGCAACGACCTGCGCAAACAGGTGACGGCCCTCCGCGCCGACAACACCCGGCTGAGCCAGACGGCGGGCAGCCTCGAACAACTCAAGGCGGACTCCGACCGCAGCGCGCAGCAGAACATCGAGGCGCTCACGGCGCAGCTCGCCCAGACCCGGCGCGACCTGCAGAGCGCGCGCGACGCCAATTCCCGCCTCGTGGAGGGCAATGTGAACCAGGAGCGCGACCGCGCCGCGGCCCTGACCCAGCTGCGCAACGAGAACAGCGCCCTGGTGGCGCGTCTGACCCAGGCCCAGAGCACCCTCGACCAGATTGCTGCGACGGCCCGGCTCGGCACGCCCGCCTCGACGATCGCATCCGGGGGCGCGGTTCCGACGCGGCCGACAACGGTCCCGACCGCCGCGACCGAGGCGCGTTTCCACACCGTGGCGGAAGGCGACTCGCTTTCGCGCATCAGCATGCGCTATTACGGCACGCCCAATCGCTGGCAGGAAATCTACAACGCGAATCGTGACGTGCTGCAGGGCTCCAGCGTTCTTCGCATCGGCATGCAGCTGCGGATTCCGTGATTGGAGGGCGGACGCCCTCGTCCGCCATTTTCCGCGTAGGGACGCAGGCTTGCTGCGCCCCTACAATCAAGACACCCCAAAAAAGAGGGCACGCCGGACGGCGTGCCCACGGTGATTTTCTGTGGCTGAATGCTACAGATTCCCCGCAGCTTGCTGCGGGTTTCCCTGCTGTGATTAGGACGCCGCCCGGCTAGGGCGGCGTTCAAACGATCACGCGACGGCGAACTGCTGGGCCGCCACGACCGGAGTGGAGGACTGCTTCGCCAGCTGGCTGAAGAAGCTGTCCCGGCGTTCGCGGGCCGTCTTGATGTCCTTGGTGCCCAGGGAACGGCGGATGCGCTCCTTGGTGAACGAAGTCGGATAGACGGTATAATGCAAAAACCACGTTCCGTTGTTGTTCCAGAGATGGTGGTTTTGATTCGCTTCGCTGATGCGCAGCGAGGCGAGGGTGATGAGGTTGTTGGTGGACATGATGCGTGAGCGGTTGATGGTTAGTTAATCGTTCGCGCATCAGGGTTTTTCCTGAAAACGATAAGCCGCCTGAGGACATCAGGCGGCTTTTTCGCTTTTTGGGAGGAGTTTTTTTGTTAGAGGGTTTGACCCCTCTCACATCCGGGTGACTTGCGTCACTCGAAACCACCGTGATCACTCCTAGACCCGGTTGGCAGAACCGGCTGTTGCCAGCCGATCCTTTCCTGATGCAGGGCGCAGCGTGCAAACTCCCGTGCGTTAGGCCAGAAAAATTTTCAGTTCTTGAGTCAGGTTGTTAAGTATGAGGCGGCAAACGGCTGACTTTTGCCCAGTTACGGCACCAGGCACCGATAAATTATTTTCCGCCTGCCTCAGCGAAACTGCCAGCGAAGGGCAAAGTGCAGCGTGGTGTAGGTGTAACCGCCGATGCGCGGGATGCCAATCATGTCAAGGGCCAGACGTTTGGCGAGCGGGACCGTGACCAGCAGGCCGCCCAGCGGCACGATGCCGCCGTTGTTGAAATTGTAGTGATGAGTCAGGCCGGCGATGCCTCCGACCTGGATTTTGCCCAACGACCATTCCTTGCCGAGGTAGGCGTAGCCGGCAGTGCGGGCGAGGCTGTTGCGGAAGATGCCGGCCCCCGCCAGCCAGTTGTCGTCCGTCACGCGCATCACGCCAATGCCCGGCGTGTTGTTTGTCAGTTCGATCGCCGAGGTGTGTTCGTGCAGGCTGTAGAGCTGCAGCGACAGATGCCACGTCGGCTCGGCCGCAGGCGCCATAGTAGCCAGTAATACGGCAAGCAGGGCAATTCGCATGCAGCATGCTTACCACTGCTCGGCCAGTCATGCAATCAACATCCCTGCGTCAGCCGATTGGAACATCTCAACACCCGCACAGCCCCTCGCTCGCATTTCATGATATAAATTCTTAATAGCAGAGTTTATTGGCCTTACACATTATCGCCGACTTCAACAAGAAGTGGACTGTGATCGCTATATGTGTGCCAGTCTTCGAACAAACCAATCTCGACACGGGTTATGTCCTTGGCCCACGACTCAGGAAGGAAGCAGTAGTCGATGTGATAAGGGCGCTCCTTTTTCCAGTGGAAGTAGTAGGTTGGCTTAGATTCGTGACCATGCAGCTCCTTGCGTGAATAGTGATACGCGCTAACGAGTTTGAGTTCTTGCAGCCGCCGAACAAGTGAGGAGTGATTAAACTCAATCGGGTGCTTTGAATCCCAAATCGTGTTGGAGTTGAAGTCGCCAATGATGACAGTGGGCGAAGCAGCAATGACGTCGCGATACAGATCCACGGCTTTTGCGGCAGCCTCAACGTGGCAGTAGCGTTGTTTCCCGAGTGTCCAGACGGCGAACAGCGTGAAGTCACGCGGGCCACTGACCGAGACAGGAATCACGAACTTTGGAGCATCGGGTAGGACGGGAAGTGCTCGAAGCCGATACAGAGCTGATGCCTGAACTGCGATACCTTGCTGCGGATTGTCGCCGAACCAAAGGCAGCTTGGCGACTCGACGAGCAGTTTTGCGCATTCCTGGATTACTGCAATGTCGGGCGCCAAAGCGTCGAGCAACGGAACCTTTTTGGCGTATGGGCCACGACAGCAGTTCCAAGTGACCAAGCGCATGCTATTGAGACCAATCAGAGGAGCTGGGCTGCAGATAATGAGCGAGGGGCTTACGCCAGCTTCGTGCCCTTGGCCTTGGCGGCGCGGATGAGCGCGTCGGCCATGTCGGACGGGGTGACGGCGCACTCGATGCCGCATTCCTTGAAGACGGCGATCTTGGCGGCGGCGGTGTCCTCGGCCCCGCCGACGACGGCACCGGCGTGGCCCATCCGGCGTCCCGCGGGAGCGGTGGCGCCGGCGATGAATCCCGAGACGGGCTTCTTGCAATTGGCCTTGACCCAGCGGGCGGCCTCGACCTCGGCGTTGCCGCCGATCTCGCCGATCATGATGATGCCCCAAGTCTCGGGGTCGTCGTTGAACAGCTTGATGACGTCGAGGTGCGACGTGCCGTTGACGGGGTCGCCGCCGATGCCGACGCAGGTGGTCTGGCCGATATTTTTCGAGGTGAGCTGGAAGACGGCTTCGTAGGTGAGGGTGCCGGAGCGCGAGACGACGCCGACATGGCCTTTCTTGTGAATGTAACCCGGGGCGATGCCGATGCGGCAGCCGCCGTTGGAGTCCTTGCCCGTGCCGGGTGTGACGATGCCGGGACAGTTGGGGCCAATGAGCCGGGTCTTGCGGCCGGCCATGGCGCGCTTGACCTCAATCATGTCGCGCACCGGGATGCCCTCGGTGATGGCGACGCAGAGATCGAGGCCGGCGTCCACGCCCTCAAGGATGGCGTCGGCGGCGAATGGCGGCGGGACGAACACGGCGGAGGCGGTGGCGCCAGTGGCCGCGACGGCGTCGGCCACGGTGTTGAAGATGGGAACCTTGTGTGCGCCATGTTCGAAAAACTGGCCGCCCTTGCCGGGCGTGACGCCGGCGACGACCTTGGAGCCGTAGTCGAGCGAGAGCTTGGTGTGCCGACCGCCGAACTCGCCGGTGATGCCCTGGACGAGAACTTTGGTTTCGGGAGTGACGATGATGGACATTGGAAAAGTTGAAAGTTGAAAGTTGAAGGATGAAAGTTGAAAGCAGGAAGGTCAGTGTTGAGGTTTGGAGTCTTTCAACTCTAAGCTTTCAACTCTCAACTGCGCCGTCAGGCGCTGGCTTTGCGCTGGTGGAGGGTGATCTCGTTGCCGTCGCCATCCTTGATGATGAACATGCGGCAGGGTGGGAATTCCAGGACGTCCCCCGTGACCGTGGCGCCCGCGGCCTTCGCGGCCTTGAGTGCGGCGTCAAGGTCAGCCACCTCGAGGGCGAGGGCGGAGGCCGGTTTGCCGGGCATGGCGTTGGAGAGCGCGAGGGCCTGGCCGGCGATGTCGTATTCGACCCACCACTGGCCGGGGGCGAACTCGACCTGCAGGCCCACCTTGAGGCCGAGCAGGCCCTCGTAGAATTTGCGGGCGGCCGGAATGTCCTTTACGGCGTGAAAGACAAAGGCGAGTTCCCTGACTTTGATGCTCATTTTTCGGAGGAGTTGAAAGTTGAAAGAGGTGGCCGGTTGGTGATGGAAACTGTGGTCTTTCAACCTTCAACTTTCATCTTTCAACCGCTCGTCGCGCTAGGCGACGAGCTTGACGATCTTCTGCGCGGCGTCGGCCATGGTGTCGGCGGACTCGATCTTGAGGCCGGACTCGGCGAGGGTCTTCTTGCCGGCGGCGACGTTGTTGCCCTCGAGGCGGACGACGAGCGGGATCTTGAG
>JAYUGX010000037.1:0-35915 GCA_043738215.1 Lacunisphaera sp. | reverse complement strand
TCCTCGAAAATCGTGTCGCCCGGTGCGATGCCGGCGGTGCGGAGAAATCCGTCCAGCGCCGTCACCGCCAGTTCGTCGGATTGCCGCCAGGCCGGGGTGTCGGGCTGGCGGCCGAGCTCGCCAACGTGCCCGAACAACAGGTCGGTTTTCAGGTTTTGTGACGGCTTCATGATTGTTGCGACCAGCTCGCGCAAGGGCGCCGACGCGATCTCGCCGAGCTTCACCGTCCCGGTGCGCGCCGGCTCGGGCCAGCGGAGGCCGACCGCGCGGCCTGCGACCACGATGCCCGCCCGTCCGAGGGCCTCGCGCAGCGCGGCGGCGAACCACTCGGCCGGCCGCGGCACGGTCGCCTCACTCTCCTCGGCCTTGCCACCGACCGGCAGTTCGCCCTCGATCAGGACCCGTTGTTCACCCGGGAACCGCGACACCCGGATACGGCGCTCGCCGCCGGCGGCGATTGTCACGGTGCGATTGTCGAGGACGAGGCCGCTCAAGGGTTGTTTGAACTCCACGGCGCATGGCTGGCCGGCCGCCGCCGCGGGCGAGATCAGGAGATCGACGTAGTTTTCCTCCAGGGAAATCGCCGAGATCTCCGCGCCGTAGTAGTCGCCCAGGTCGTCCGCGGTCCAGCCGGCGCCCTGCGGCGGCTCGCGCAGCCAGGTCGCATCGGCCACGAGGTCACCGGTGACGCGGCGGACCCCCGCCTGCTGCAGCACGTTCACGAACGGCGCGAACGCCTGCCAGAAGTCTTTTTTATCTTGTCGCGGGTTCCAGCCCGGATCGCCGCGGCCGCTGATGATTACGTCACCGTTTATTGTCCCGGCTGCGCCCACCGGCGCCGTGGCGAGCAGGGGTGTCATGATCCGGTAGTCGCCGCCGAGCCGATCGAGCGCCAGCGCGCAGGCGTAAAGCTTGCTGTTCGAGGCCGGGCTCATCCGCAAACCGGGCTGGTGCTCGAAAAGTGTGCGGCCGGTGTCGAGCGAGACGACTTTCACCCCCCAGATTGCGCCGGTAAACCGTGGCTGGGCGATCAGGGCTTCGAGCTGCGCCCGCGACACGGCCGGAGAACTTGCGGGCGGCAGCGGTTGCGGGCCGGTTGCGCGAAGGGCCATGCCCGGCTTCGCACCAGTATGCTCTCCATTCCAGATCACAGGGACGCCGTTCACCAGGACTTGGGGGATGCCCGTGGCATAGTGATGCGGGTCGCGGAAGGTCGCCGGGTCGCCGATCTTTTCCGGATCGAAGACGACGATGTCGGCCCAGTTGCCCTCGCGCAATTCGCCGCGCTGCGAAAAACGAAACGTCGCCGCGGGCAGGCTGGTCATCTTGCGGATGGCGTCCTCGAGGCGCAGCACCTTCAGCTCGCGCACGTAGCGGCCGAGCACGCGGGCGTTGTTGCCGTAGCCGCGCGGATGCGGGACATCCTTGCCGAATTCGCGCAGGCCGCTGTCGGACGCTATCATCGTGTTCGGGTGGCGCATGAACTTCTGCAGGTCCTCCTCGTTCATCCCATGAAACACGCCGCTCGCCCCGCCGTTCTTCTCCAGGTCCAGGATCAGCTCGATCTGGTCGTCCAGCGAATCGGAGCCACGCAGCTTCTTCGCCGCCTCGAGGATGTTCAAACCGTTCAGGGAGGTGTCGTAGCGGAAGGAGGCGACCACGGCGTAGGCGTAGTCCTGCCGGCCGCGGGTCAGGATATGCTTCTTCATGCGCGCCACCAGGTCGGCCTTCCGGGCCGGATCCGCGAGCACCGCGAGAAAATGCTCCCGGCCCCCGGCCAGCGCATCATCGGGAATCAACTGCCGCATCGTCGTGCTCGAGGCCGTGTAGGCATACTGGTCCTGGGTGATGTCGAGGCCGCCCGCCCGCGCCGCCTCGATGTAGGCGAGGACCTGGTCGGCCTGGCCCCAGGCCTTCTCGCCGGAAAGCTTGAGGTGAGAGACCTCGGCGCGCAGGTGCGCTTCGCGCGCGACGCGAAACACTTCATCCAAAGCTTCGTAAATCTGTGCGTCTTCATACCGCATGTGGCTGGCGTAGATTCCGCCGTAGGGCGTGACGGCCCGGGCCAGTTCGACAATCTCCTCGGTCTTCGCAAACACCCCCGGGTGATAAATCAGCCCGGTGGACAAGCCCACGGCTCCGTCCTGCATCGCCCGATCCACCAGCGATTTCATCTTCGCCGCTTCCTCGGGCGTGGGTGCGCGGTCGAAGCTGCCGCCCATTGCCGCCTCGCGCACGGTGTTGTGGCCGATGAGCGTGGCGACGTTGGGGGACACCTGGTTATGCTCCATGTCACGGAAGAACTTGCCCACGTCCAGCGCCGAGCCGCCGCAGTTGCCCACGACGATCGTGGTGACCCCCATGCGCAGAAAGTTTTCCGCGAGCGGCTGATCCGCCACTTCATCCGCGTGGGTATGCACGTCGACAAATCCCGGGGCGACGATAAGTCCCGTGGCATCAATCTCGGTGGTGGCCGTGCCCTCCACCCGCCCGATGAGGGCGATGCGCCCCCCTCTGACCGCCACATCCGCGTGGAACGCGGGATTGCCGGAACCATCGACCACCCTCCCGTGGCGGATGACGAGATCAAAGTCCTCGGCTTGCGCGAGAGAGGCGAAAGCCATCAGGCCCGCCGCGCAAAGGATGATTTTCATACCAAGGATACTTCACCGTTCAGTCACCTGCTGTCCAGCAATCACCGCGGACCATCCGGGCGTTCCCGCGCCCAGCATCACGGGCCTGGGCGGGCCGGTTCGCGCAGGATTTGCCTCGCCATGCAAAGTGCGTTTTCGCTCGATGGGGCTCCCTCAGGATGAACGGCTATCTCAACCCCAGTGACTGGCTGGTCATTGTCGCCTACCTCGGCGGCATCATCGGGCTCGGAGTTTGGTTTGGCCGGGACCAGCGCAACACGCGCGACTATTTCCTCGGCAGCCGCAACATCCCCTGGTGGGGCATCGGACTCTCGATTGTCGCGGCCGAGACGAGCGCCCTGACGATCATCGGCGTGCCGGCCATCGCCTACGGCTCGAACCTCATGTTCATCCAGATGATCGCGGGCTATGTGCTGGCCCGCATCATCCTGGCGGTCGTGATGGTGCCCCATTACCTGAAGGGCGAAATCTATTCGCCCTACCAGTTGTTTGAACAGCACCTCGGCCGCGGGCCGCGCCGGCTGGCGGGGGCGCTTTTCCTGTTTATGGAAACCCTGGCCGCGGGCGTGCGCGTCTATGTTGCGTGCATTCCGATCCGCCTGATGCTGGGCGAACGCGTCTGCAGCCTGGGTGGAGTCGCGGACCCGATCCTGGGCGCCATCCTGATCTTTGTCGGCCTGTCGCTCGTCTATACTTATATCGGCGGGGTGAAGGCGGTCATCTGGACGGATGCGGTGCAATTCGGCCTCTTCCTCGCCGGCGGGCTGTTCGCGCTCGGCTATATCCCGACGCTGGTGGACGGCGGCTGGAGCGCGGCGCTGCAGCAGGCCGGTGCGGCCGGCAAACTCGCGTGGCTCAACACCCGTTTCACCTTCTCCGCTCCGTTCAACATCTGGATGGGCGTGCTGGGGGGCACGGTGATGGTGCTGTCGTCCCACGGCGCGGAGCAGCTGATCGTGCAACGGGTGCTCGCGTGCCGCAACGTCGCCGATGGCCGGAAGGCGCTCGGCCTGAGTGCGGTGCTGATCTTCCCGCTGTTCCTGATTTTTTTGTTCGTCGGCGTGCTGCTGTGGGTGTTCTACCAAAGCCACCCGTTCCAGATCCCGCTGCCCGAGGCCCGGCCCGGCCTCAAGTCGAATGACTTTATCTTCCCCATCTTCATGCTGACCGAGGTGCCGCACGTCCTGAAGGGCTTTCTCCTGGTGGCGATCCTTGCCGCCGCCATGTCTTCCATCAGCTCGGCCCTCACCGCGCTGGCGTCGGTCTCGACGATGGACTTCGTGCGGCCGATGTGGCCGCGCCGGAGCGAGGCGGATTTCCTGCGGTTCAGCCGATACTCGACGCTCTTCTGGGCGGCCGTGCTCGTGGGGGTGGCGTGGCTGTCACGCGAGGTGCAATTCGTCCTCAATGCCGCCTTCTCGCTGCGCGGCCTCACCAGCGGCGCGTTGCTGGGCGGCCTGATCCTCGCCCTGTTCGGGCGGCAGGTCGGCGCGCGCGCCGTCATGGTCGGGATGACGGCTTCGCTGCTCGGGATGAACCTGATCTACTGGCCGCCGAATATTCCCGGCCTGAAGGAACCGTGGATGAGAATGTTCGGCGGCGAAATCTTCTGGCCGTGGTTTACCCTGATCGGCACCGGCCTCACGCTGGGAGTGGCCTGGGCGGTAAAAGCCGTATGGCCGGGAAAGTCGATAGATGGAGGGCTCAGCTCCCGTTGAGCCGCGGCCACTGGTGGAACCGGACCTCCAGGCTGCCTACGGTAGCTCGATTGCCCCCTACTTCGGCACCACGCCATGCCCGGCCTTGATGTGCGCCACCGAAATCATCCCGCCGTCGAGCGCGTAGCCGCCGGCAAACGGATTCGTCGCGAGAAAGAGCGGCGTGTCCAGATCGGCGAAACGAAACCCGCCCTGCCCCGCTGCGAAGCACGCGGACACGGTCATCGCCAGGATCGACTCGACGTTGCCGCCAATCATGAGGCCGAGCCCCTCCGCGCGGGCAACGCCGACAATGTCGAGGGCGGTCGCGATGCCGGCCTTCATCAGCTTGATGTTGATCACCTGCGCCGCCTTCGCTTGCACCACCCGCCGGGCGTCGTGCGCCGAGCACACGCTTTCGTCCGCGGCCACGAGCCAGCCGCTCTCCTCCCCCAGGGCGCGCATCCCGGCCAGATCATCCTTCGCGAGCCATTGTTCGAGCAGCGCGGGCGTGATGCCGCGGTCGCGCAAGCCCCGCACCAGCGCGCCCGCGTCGGTCCGGGAGAGCCCCGCGTTCCCGTCCAGGATGAGCGGCGCGTCGGGCGCGACCTCATGAATCGCCGCGAGGCGTGCGAGATCATGGGCCGGCCCGCCGGGGCCCCCGACCTTGACCTTGATCACGCGGATGCGACGGTCCCGGATCGCGCGCGCGGCGGCGGCGGCCTCGTCGGCCGAGCCGGTGGTCACAGTCATGTCGGTCTCGAGTTCCGTGCCGGCCCCGCCGAAATATTTCCACAAGGGCACGCCGGCCCGCCGGGTCAGGGCGTCGAGCAGCGCCATCTCGAAAGCGCACTGGGCCGAGCCGCAGTCCGCTCCGCCCCGGGTGCGAAATTCCGCCGCCAACTGGTGCCATCCGTCCGCGTCGCGGCCAACGAGCCAGCCGCGGGCGCCGGCGAGTGTGGCGAGGACATCCGCCTGGGTTTCACCGTTGTAAGGCGGGAGCGGAGCCGCCTCGCCGTGGCCGATTATCCCGCCGTCGAGTTCCACGGTGACGAGCACGTTGTTCGCCATCTCCTGCGCCCCGCCGGAAATCCCGAAGGGCGTGTGCAGCGGAATGTCGAGCGATCTGAAATCAAACGCACGGATGATGCGGCGGGCGGTCATGGTCATGCCACTAGAGCCTTTCACCACTCACCGCGCAAGCCGCTACGGCCGGCCAGACCATAAGGTCACCGGGATCTTATGGGGCGCGAGTGCCGGGCACCTGCGACCGGCAGCCAATCCGTCCCCTGTCAACCTTCGCGAAGACCACGCCTGACTGCCGGGCAATGTCGCCCGGTGTAAGATGGTTGTTTTTTGGCTCACAACAGTCCAAAGATTCACCCACATGGAAGCATTCCTCGAGAGCAAGGAACTCGGTCAATTCCGCCTGAACCGCCCGTTGAGCATCGGCCGGAGCTCGACGAATGACATCCCCGTCAACGGCACGGAGGTTTCGCGCCGGCACACGCTCATCAATGTGCAGGAGGGCGGCCAGGTGTGGGTGGTTGACCTGGGCAGCACCAACGGCACCTACCTCAATGACCGGCGCGTCATCCGGCCCACCGCCCTCAGCAATGGTGATCGGATCAGCCTCGGCGGGAAAACTTTTATTTTTCGCAGCACCGCCACCAAAAAACCCGCCCGAGCGGCGGGCGAGACCCAGCTCCTCACGCAACCCGCCTTTCGCATCGAAAAGGCCTGGCTGCTGCTGGCCGACATCATCGGCTTCACCCGCTTCGCCCAGCAGCATCCGCCCGAGAAGGTTTCCAGCGCCATCGGGAGCTGGATGCTGGCCTGCTCGACGATTTTTCAAAACCACGGCGCGGACATTCAGATTTATACCGGTGACGGCTACCTGGCCTATTTCACCGACCGCGGGGAGGACCCCAAGCGGTTCTTTGCCATCTTCGCCGAGCTCCGCGCCTACCAGGCGAAGGAGAAGGAACTGCCCTTCCGGCTGCTGACCCATTACGACGACATCACCCTCGGCGCGACTTCACCGAGCGGGGCCGAATCCGTTCTCGGCCCGGGTGTCATCCTGCTCTTCCGCATGGAAAAAATCGCGGCCAAGCACAAGGCCAACTGCGCGTTCACGACCGCGGCGGTGCAACACTGGCCGGAGAAAATCGCGCCGGTTTCCCTCGGCAAGCACGAGCTCGGCGGCTTCACGGACAAGCACGAGCTTTTCAGCCTATAAGCCGCGCGAGTCCACCCCCCCGACTTGGTCACCGCACTGGTTCCTCGGTGATCGTGGTGTCGGAAACCGAATTGCCAACGCCATTCGTGCTGGCGGAAATGTGTGACTTGACGCTCTTCACCCAGCCAGCGCCCAACCCCACAGTGACTTCAGTCGTGCCACGAATCGATTGACTGGCATTGAGCATCATTGCCTGGCCCTGCAAATCCCCCTCATAGGAAATAACCGCGACCTGCTGATTGTTTTCCAACTGCAAGCTGACCAGCCGGCCCCGGATATGCCCGGAAGGTGACCTTAATCCGGTAAATGCCGTCGAGAGGAGCTCTGAAACCGGAACATCCCAACTGTCCCCCGGCAGCACGGGCACCTTGGGCAGGCAGCCATCGGTGAGCCAGGTGGCCGCGGAATAGGGATAAGGGGGCTTGAAACTCTTCATCGCCTTCAGGCCGCCTGAAACGGTTTCTACAGTCCATCCCGAGCCGGCCCTCTGGAATCGATACCGGGTGCCAGGTATGTAAAGCTCGTTGCCCAGCATCCAGCTCGAGTTGGTTGTGGTTATGATTGCCGCTTCGCACTCAAACCAGCGCCCATTTTCCTGCCGGCTCCAGGTAATTTCCTGCGTTTCCGAAACTTTCATTGAAACAATGCCTGAGCTGAAAGCTGAATCCACTTTCAAGCGGGTCACGCGGGAGGCATGGGATATGTCGAATCGCAAAACCAAGTCTGGTTTCAATTCCACGGTTTGTCCCGCCGCTATCGTCAGGTCTTTTTCCCACACCGTCGGGCCATAGCTGACACTCAACCGGCCTGCACCACCGTCCACGGGCAAATCAATGGTGCCGTCGCCGGCAATTGGCATATCCTGCCCGGCCCACCGCGCCTTGATTGAGCCACTGAGACCCGCCGGTAACTCCACCAGTTTCACCCGGGTGTGCAGTCGCTGCAACTGCAGGTGAAGCGGAATTGTCTGGACCGGTTGCGGCGCCAGCTCCCGGGTGACCGGAGCATAGGCCGGCAGCTCCACGGCGACTTGGGCAGGCGAGCGCCAAGGCACATCCGTCAGGACCAGCGGCGTGGTGCCGGCCACCTTCCCCTGCAACCTGACGGTTGCCCCTGCCGGATCGCTTTGCACGTCAATGGACCCACCGCGCAAGTCGGCGTTGATCTTTTCCTCGCCGCCCCGGTTGACGGTCACCGTCTGCCTGATGCTCCCCCAGCCCGGGCGATCAAACACGATTTCGTATTTCCCCGTCGGCACTTTCATCGACTCGACCGGGGTCCGGCCCTCGGGCCGCGAGTCCCGGTCGCCCTCGTCCGTCTCCCGTTGCAGGGGCGTGAAGTGGTATTCCACGCCGGACGGCACACTGGTCAGGCGCACCAACCCGGTGCTTCGTTGGAGCCGGATCAGCCCGGAATCGGCGAATTCATTCTCCTTCACCTCGATTTCGCCATTGTAGTCCTCATAACCGTCCAGCCGGATCCGGACGGGATATTTTCCCAGTTTCAAATCCTTCACGGACAGCGGACTCTTGTCCAAGGCCACCGCTCCCACCCGCACTTCCGCCCCGGCGGGCTCCGTCCGGATCACGAGTCCGCCCCGGGCCGCCGCGAGCCGGGTCGCGATATCCTCCTGCCGCTTTCGCTCGGTGGCATCCGCCGCCATTCTTTTCTGCTCTTCCACCCGGGCGATCTCAGCTTGCTTGGCTTGCTCCTGGGTTTGCCGCATCCGTTCGGCGGCGAGCCGCTCCTGCTCGGGAGCATAGACGCCGAAATAATAACCCGCCCCGGCGGCGAGCACGACGGCCGCGATGACCGGATACAGCCAGGCCGGCCGGGCTTGGCGCGCGACGGGCGCGGGGGCAGTCAATGGCGCCGTACCCTTCGGCGGCGTCCGCGCCGGCGCCGGGGCAAACGGTGCCGCCGTGTCCATGCTCACGGCGAGGCCGAGGCGCTGCGCCACCTCCCGCACACTTCGCGGGCGCTGCGCTGGTTCCTTGGCCAGGCAGGCAGCGATCGCCGCCTCCCATTCCGGTGGAACTGGCGCACCAGCGACCTCCAATTCGCGGCGGCGCTCGGCGACCGACGCAGGAATCTTGCTCTGCACCTGCGCAATCAGGTTGCCCGAGAAAAATGGCGGCTTCCCCGTCAGCAGTTCATAGAGCGTGGCACCAAGCGCGTAGACGTCGTCAGCCACCTCAGGCTTCTCCCCCATCATCTGCTGCGGGCTCATATAGGCCGGCGTGCCCGAACTGCCCGCCTGCGCGGAAACGCGCGACACGCTGTCGGAGATGCTGCGGGAAATGCCGAAGTCGGCGACCTTGAGATCGCCGTGCGCATCCAGCATGAGGTTGGCCGGCTTCAGGTCGCGATGCACAATCCGCGCCTTCTCGTGCGCGTAGGCCAGCGCCTCGCACAGTTGCTTCACCCAGCGCCGGACATCCCCGGCTTCAAAGACCTTTGCCGGCTGGTCCAACCGCCGGTTGGACAGGGTGTCGCCCGGCACATACTCCATCGCGATCGCCGCGGTTGTGGCGTCCTCCACGAAATCGTAGATCCGCACGATGTTCGTGTGCGTCAGTTCGAGGGCGCGCCGCGTCTCGCGCTTCAATTCCTCCATCGCCGCGCGGTCGGATTTGACCACCTCGGGCAGAAATTTGAGCGCCACCTCGCGCTCGAGTTTCTCATCGCGCGCCAGCCAGACGACGCCCATGCCGCCGCGGCCGAGAATTTTCTTCAGCGTGTAGCGGTTGAAAGCCTTCTGCCCGCTGCTGAAGCCTTTGAGCGTCGCGCCTAGGTCGAGATCGTCCATGGAGTGCGTTTGCCTGACGCTATTTTGCTACCAACACGCTGCGCCGGAGCAATTCCAGACTGCGGATTACGGTGGTGCGGTGGGTGATTTTTCCGCCGTCCGAGACATACTCCATGTTGCCGCCGCAGAAAAGCACGCCGGGCTTGATGCTGGTGGACTGGCCGAAGGCGCAGCCATGCACCCGCACGCGGCCGCTGGGCCGCTCGGTGGCGCGGTTGGTCGCCAGCTCGGCGTTGCCCCCCTGGCGCCAGCGAAAGGCGTAGCGGGAATTCTTGGTTTCGACGATCAACACGTCGCCCGCCCGCAGCTCGGCCAGCTGGATTTCCGGCAGGCCGCGGCCGGTATGGCCGGCGAGAAAAGCGAGCCAGTCCTGCCCGTCCGACTGATTGATGTGTTCCATCATGCCTCCGAATCAGGCACGAGTCGTGCCAGTATGACGGTGATATTGTCCGGGCCACCCGCGTCGTTGGCCGCGGCGATCAGCTCCGCGGCGGCGGCGGCGAGGGACGGCCGGGTGAACGCCAGATTCAACGCGGGCTCCACCCGGTCGCGCAGTGGCCCGTAAAGTCCGTCGGTGCAGAGCGCGAATCCGTCGCCGGCCCCGACTTTGACCAGGCTGATCTGCGGCTCGATCGGGGAACCATCGCCGCCCATCGCCTGCTCGAGCAACGAGCGGAACTTCAAGCGCGTGGCGGCCTCGGCGCTCATCTCGCCCCGCCGGACCATGCTGGCACCCACGCTGTGATCCTCGGAAAGCTGGCGCAACTCACCCCCATGCAGAGCGTAAACCCGGCTGTCGCCCACGTGACCGAGCACCGCTTCACCCGCGGGCAGAATCCAGAGGGCGGACAAAGTCGCTCCCATGCCACCCCAGGCTTCCTGGGTTCGACTGCGTCCAACCAGGGCCTCGTGCGTGGTGATGAGTGACTCGCGCAACTTTCCCCCGCGGTCGCCCGCCCCGGCCGCGCGCGCGGCCAGCTCCACCGGCAGGCGGTCCACGCAGAAACGGCTGGCCTCCTCCCCGGCGCGGCTCCCGCCCATGCCGTCGCTCATGATCAGCAACAGTCCCTGCTCGGGCACCGCCACCGGCGAGGTCTGGAGGGGCTCCGCTTTGCCGCCACCAAGGTGGAACACGCCCCAGGAATCCTCGTTGTTCTTGCGGCGCTGGCCGATGTCCGAGAGGGCGGCCCACTCGAACCGGCAGGGCAGATTGTTTCCGGCGGATTTCATGATGGCGTGTTCGGACCGGCGCGGCAGGGATCGCGGCGGCCGGGAGGAACGGCAAAGGATTACTTGGGATACTCGGGCCAGATGTCGCGGAGCAGATCGATGCGCTGGGCAAAGTTGACCATGACCGCGGAGGGGGCGCGGGCGATTTTGCCGGTCTCAAACGAGACCGAACCGATGATGTTGCCGGCATTGAGGATGGCCACGACCTCGCCGTTGGAGTTGAAGATGGGGCTGCCGCTCGCGCCGCCGGCGGCACCGAGGTTGTGCTGCACCAGCAGCCGTTTCTCGAACGAAGCCTGGGACAGCCAGAAATCGGTGACCGAGGTGATGATGCCCGACTGCATGGTCGCCACCGGGCTGCGCATCTCCACGCCGCCGCCCGACATGCCCTCCATCGGGAAGCCCAGGAAGCCGACCCGGTAGCCGGAATCAAGTTTCTCCAGCTCCGCGCGGGGGGCCAGCTTGAAGACCTTCGGGGCGGTGTCATCGGTGTAGAGGAGGCCCACGTCATACGCGGGCGCCGCGTGCGGCTTGCCCTCGAAGTTGAGTTCCTCCTTGTCATAGCGGGGATGGATGATCGCCCGCGTGATCTTCATTTTTTTGTCCGGATTGCGGTTGATCACCAGGTAAACGGAGCCGCCGTTCTCGAGGACCTCCTTCGCCGGCGTGGTCACGTGCGAGTTGGTCGCATAGACATGCGGACCGATGGCCCAGGCCGTGGCGATGGGCTCGGGCTGGCCGTTGTTCAATTTGGGATGGACCAGCACAACGAGGGCAACCGCATCGGCGTAATCATGCGCCACCCGGGCGAGCGCCTTTTCGGGGGCCTCCTCCCGCGTCATGATGAACACGCCGGCGGCGACTGCCACGACCAGCGCGGCCATGAGGCCCCACACCCAGCCGGGGGTCCCGGCGCCGGACTTGGCGGAAGCAGCTGCCGCCGCGATCGGAGCAGCCGCCGCCGGCGCAACAGCCGCGGGTTGCATCACCAGCGGCGGCTCAGCCATCCGGGCCACCGGCGCTGGCGCCGCGGGCGCATTGGCCGGCTTCACATAATCCACCTTGATTTTTGGCCCGCCGGTCCCGAGTTCGATCTCGGCACCGGGCTCGACCGCGGCGCTGGTCACCTTCTGACCCCGCAGCAGGGTGCCGGCCTTGCTGGAGTCGGTGAGCCAGAGCTGGCCCGACTTCCACGCCAGCTGCAGGTGGCGCGAGGAGACCGTCTTGTCCCAGGCCGGATCAAAGCGCAGGTCGCAGCCGGCGTCGGTGCCGAGGCTGAGGGATTCGCGGTTGAATTTCTCGTTCTTGCCGCGGCCAAAGCCGGTCAGGCGGGTCAGGGTGATTTCAGGATTCATGGGCGGGAGGGGATGGGGGAAACTTATCTGGGCAAATGCTGTGCCACCGAACGGACGATCGACGGAAGCAATGCGGGTCCGGGAATAAACGCGGCAGGGAAAACCCGCGGATCGTGGCGCCGAAATCGAGATCGGACATGGGCGCGCACCGGCTGGTTTATTCCTTGCCGCCACCGCCGCCCTCGCGGCCCTTGGTATATTTGGCCCGCATGGCCTCCGCAATGGCGGGGGCGATCTCGGGGGATTTCTCCGCGACCATGGCCATGGCCTGCTCCACCGAGAGACCCTTGCGCATCTCGAGCTCGGCGAGCTTGAGGATGCGGTCGGCCTTCTCGCCGTCGAGGGTGGCGAGCAGGGCCTGCATGCTGGCGTTGCCGCGGAGTTGCAGGCGCGAGGCCTCGAGCTCGAGTTCGAGTTTTTCCTCCTTCTCGCGGGCCTCAAGCTTGGCCTGCTTCACGAGCTTCAGCGCATCGATGCCCTGCCGCGCAACCTCCAGGTCGGTCCTGGCCTGGCCGACCTGCTGCACCTGTGCGTCCTGGAAGCGTTCGCGCTGCTGGCGCATGTCTTCGGCGAACTCCGCCCGGCGGAGCTCGATCTTCTGCATGGCGTCGGCGATCTCGGCTTGGTGGCTGAGCTTCTGCTCGTCGAGCCGGTTGACGATCTCCGCGCGGCGGGCCTCGTAGTCGAGCCGCAGTCCTTCAAGCGTGGTTTTCTGCTCCAAGGCCTGGACAAAGCGTTTGCGGTCTTCCGTGCGCGCCGCGTCGTTGAGCCCCATCTCGTGGCTGATGCGGTCAAAGGTGTCCTTCAATTGCTGCTCGTCGCGGTAGGCGTCGATCTTGCCGGCGCGCGTGGCGTCCGACAGCAGGCGGTTGGCCTGCAGTTCGCGGTTGAGCCGGTCGATGTCGCCGAGCTTGCTGCGGAGCTCGCTGACGGCGGGCCCGCCGAATTCCGCCAGCCGCACGCCCTCCAGCGCGAGCCCGAAGGGGGTCAGGGCGGCCTCGAGCCGCCCCTGCAATTCGCGTTCGATCAACTCCCGGGCGCTGGCGGCGACGAGAACCTCGTCCAGCGAGTGCTCCTGGGCGGCGGCCTGCACGGCGGCGCGCACGTCGCCCTGGAAACGATTGGTCAGGTCGCTGGTGTGAAAATCGCCGGCGCCGGCAATGACCCGCTCGGCAAAAAGCTTGGGATCGCGCACCTGGAAGAGCAGGCGCAGCCGCGCGTCCACCGCCACCTGGTTCTTGAGGCGGATGTCCTCGAGCATGAAATCCACCTCGGCGGCGCGGGTGTCGATGAGGACGGCATGGGCCTCCTTGCCCTTGTCGAAGCCGAGCAGGCGAGAGACAAAATTGTCAAAGCTGTGGTAGCCGGGCTCGAGCTGCCCTTTGTATTTGCCGTTTTGGAACACGAGGGCGAGGGTGCCCTCGTCCACCTGCAGGCCGCGGTGCAGCGTGGCGGCGGGCGTCTTGAGCTCAACGCGTGCGGCGAAGTCGTCGGGCGAGCGGTGCCAGCGGTCACCGTAGAATTGCTGGCGCTTGGCCGGATTCTGCTCGCTGCCGCATTTCCAGCAGAACTTGGATTCCGCCCCCACGGCGGAGCCGCATTTGTGGCAGGAACTCCAGGCGGTGGCTGTGGGGCAGCCGCAGGCGTTGCAAAAGTCGGCGTCCTTCGAGACAGATTTGCTGCAATTGGGGCAGCGCTGATTGTAGAAGCCCATGGGTGTGTTCTCCGGTTCAGCCCTTGGGCTGGTCGATGCGTTCGTCGGGGGTTTTGTGGCTCAGGCTGGAATCACCCTCAGGGACGGCTTTTTGCGGGATGGGCGCATGCTCCGGCTCCTTGCCGGTGATCACCGGGGGTTGGTTGGGATTGGTCGGGATGACCGGGCCTTCATCCACCGTGCGGCAACCGGCGGAGAGCAGAACCACCCCAAGGGCGGCGGAGGAAAGGAGACGGACGGATAAGTTTTTCATGGGGTGTCCTCAGTTGCTCACGGAGATCATATAGGGCGCGGTCTTGACGGCGGCCTGGATCCGGGCCTCGGCGGCCGTGTCAAACGGGTTGTAACCGTCGCTGTCGAGCCAGCGCCGCTCCACCACCCCACCGACAGTATCGCCTTGGCCGACCGCCCTGAGGAAATAAGTGCGCACGACTCCCTTCTTCTCGACCACGAGCTGGACAACCGAGCGGGCCTCGGACGGCAGGTAGAAGGCCAGTTCGCGCTTGCCCTCGCCCGGCGTCATGCTGCCGTGAAAAACCTCGATCACCTCGCCGACGCGCAACTGGACGTGCTTCGCACCTGCGGGCACGACGTTGACGCCTAGATCGTATTCGGCCCCCTGGAAAACATCCTTCTTGCCGGTATAGGATTTGGTTTCGGGTGCCGGCTGGATTTCCCTGCCGCGGCTGTCACCCGTCGCGGAGGCGGACTGGGCAACAGTGGGTGACGGACCCTGGTCGGATTCACAGCCGGCGAACAGCAGGGCGACGCCGGTGAAGAGGAGGGACGGAACGATGCTTTTTTTCATGGTGGCAAGTAGAGGGGACTGGGGAAAATCGAAGTTTGGTCCTGTTATGGCAAACGCCGTGCCAAGAACGCCAACAAACTGCCGGTCGGGGGTGATGCACGGGTGCCAGGCACGCGCCATGCAATTTGCCCCAACCTCCCGCGGCAATCCAGAAATCAGCCCCGGCCAGCCTTTTCCATCGAGAAATTGCCTTCCTTCCACGCCACCCTTCCCGCATAAGTCTGGCCGCATCACGTATGCTTCGACCTCCCAGCAACCCCACTCTCCTGCTGCTCGTGGGTGGTCAGACCAAGGCCACCTTCGCCCTCGGGGAGGGCGTCACCAGCGTCGGTCGCGCCTTGGAGAACAAAATCGTGCTCGATGACGTCTCCGTGTCGCGCCACCACGCCGAAATTGAGGTCCGGCCCGAGGGCGTGCAGCTCCGCGACCTGGGCAGCCGCAATGGCATCCACGTGAACGGCGTGCCGCGCCAGAGCGCCGCACTCCACCCCGGCGACCGCGTGCGCATCGGCAAGGTCGAGTTGCAACTGGCCGCCGGCTTTGTCCGGCCCGTTTCCGCGCTGCCCGCCGCCAAGACGGCCGAAACCGGGGAGGCGGCCCCCAACGAAACCCGGAAGCACCGCGCGGAATTCCCCGACCAGCGCCAGGACCGGCACCTTGCCGCGCTGTATCACCTCTGCTTCCGCCTGACGGATGGCATCGATCCCGCCGAGGCCGCCCAGCAATTGCTCGAGCTGCTGCTTGATGCTGTCCGGGCCCAGGTGGTCCAATACTACTCGCCCACCGGTGAGCTCGCTTTCACTGTGATGGCGGAAAAATCCCGCGGCGTGCCGAAGTTCGCCGCCTACCTGCTCGACAAATTCCAGCAACTGCCCGAGGCCACGCCCTACTCCGCCGCCGATCTCGGCCACTACCAGCAAAAGCTTGGACAATGGCACTACCTGGTCGCCCCCCTGCGCCCCCCGGACGCGCGGGGCGCCGGGCCCGCCCCCATCGTCGTCCTCCTTCGTTCCGCCGGCTGGCAGGAATTCTCCCCCGAGGATCGCAACCTGCTCAATGCCGCCGCCCGACTCTGGCAGCCGGGCCGCGACAAACCGGCGACAGCCAAAGGCGCACGCGGCACCGCTCCCGCCGCCCTGGGATTGCTGGGCGAGAGCGCCGCGCTGAAGCAGTTGGGCGACAAGCTCGACCGCATCGCCGCCACCAGGGCCACCGTGCTCATCACCGGCGAGACCGGCAGCGGCAAGGAAGTGGTCGCGCAGTCTCTGCATGACCGGAGCACCCGCGCCAAGGCGCCCTTCATCCGCGTCAATTGCGCCGCCATCCCGCCTGCCCTCATGGAAAGCGAGCTCTTTGGCCACGTGAAGGGCGCGTTCACCGACGCACGCACCGACCACCAGGGTAAGTTCCAACTCGCGCACGGCGGGACCATCTTTCTCGACGAGATCGGCGAACTGCCCCTGCCCGTGCAGTCCAAGCTCCTCCGCGCTCTGGAGAGCGGGGAAGTTGAAAAACTCGGCAGCGAACGCGCCACGAAGGTGGACGTCCGCATCCTCGCCGCCACCAACCGCGATCTCCGCGCCGAGGTGAAGCGCGGCACGTTTCGCGAGGACCTGCTCTACCGGCTCGAGGTTGCCACCGTCGCCGTGCCGCCGCTGCGCGAGCACACCGAGGATATCCCGGTCCTCGCCCGTCATTTTCTGAAATTATTCTGCGCCGAGAACGGACTTGCTGCGCTCGACTTCGCCCCCGCCGCCCTCACCGCGCTGCAAAAGCATCCCTGGCCCGGCAACGTGCGCGAGCTGCGCAATGTCATCCAGCGCCTCGCCATGGAAGCCGCCGGTTCCACCCTCACCTCCGCCGACGTGAAGCGTGCACTAGGGTGATTTCTTACATTGGATAACGCGTCGCCCATGTGTCCGCCGACTGCACGAAATTTCTCCCCGCCGGCAGTTCGCAGTGCGGTGACATTAATTCAACGGCACCAGGGCGACACGGAAGCCGACATTGGAAGCCTTGTAGTCGGTCACACTGTGGCCGCGTGATCCCGGGCGGCCCTGCGAGCGGTTATTTTCATACGCACCCCCACGGAATGCGTCCAAAGTGCGTGTTGCCTCGCCCACCGGATCGGCGACCAATCCACCAGGATAAACGCCCATCCAGGCGCGACACCACTCGAACACGTTGCCATGGATATCGTGCAGACCCCAGGCATTCGCCGGTTTTTGGCCGACCGGATGCGGCTCGTCATGGCTGTTCTCGTCATGCCACATGGAAGCTTCCATCTCTCTTGTGAGCACGTCCTGCGTGGAGCCCGCCCGGCAGGCGTATTCCCACTGGGCCTCGGTGGGCAGTGTGAAAACATATCCTGCGGGCAATCGATTGGCTGCGCGCTCCCGCGCTGTCAGCTTCCCGCAATAAGCCATGGCGTCGTCCCAGGAAACCTGATTGACCGGCAGAAATTCACCTTTGGCAGCCGAGGGCATCGTGCCCATGAGGTCATGCCATTGGCCTTGCGTCACCTCCGTTCGGCCCAACCAGAAGGGCCGGGAGATTTTCACTTTTGTCACCGGGCGTTCATCGCCGTCGCCACCCGTGGCCGAGCCCATGACGAAGGAACCGGCCGGGATGGGCTGAAATTGCATTTGTAGATCAACGATATTCAAGGCCTGGCCCGGACGCAGTTCGGACGTGACCGCCAAAACCGGCGCATAGGTCTTGCCAGCCGGCGGCGCCGCTTCGCCGTCGACAGCGAGCAGCTCAATCGTGGCGTCGAGTGTCGCCCCTGGCGGGAAGACGCCATCGCTTGCATCGCCGTAAGCGAGTTGCGGGGGGACGAACAACTCGATCGCACCGCCGGCGCGCACGTAACGCAGCCCTTCCGCGATGCCGGGCACGAGGTTCTTCATCATCGTGTCAAGTGTTCCCCCGGTCCATTCGGTGTTAATGAGGACTTTGCCAGTGGTGTCCTTGATCACGTAGCGGAGACCCAACCGGCTGAGCGAGTGCACCGCCGCGCCCGTACCGGGGCGGACTACCTTGAGGCGTAGTCCGTCGGGCAATTCGCGCCAGGCCGCATCGTTATTCAGTCTGGCAAGCATGTCGCGCCCGGCTGAGAGATTGGCCTCGAGGATGGCGGCGTCACGCCGGCGGTATGGCTCGGGGAAGGCATGCGTGGCCACCTCGGTCGCGCCGGTCTCCAGGACAACGCGAAATCCCCCGCCCTCCTGCTCGGGCGTGAAGCCATTGCGTGCCGACGTGGCCAGGTTGTCCAAATCGCTGTAGAAAGCCGATCCGCGCATGGTCCGCGCCGTTTGGTCCTTCGCCGACCCGTAGAGCAGGTCCTCGCACCATTCCCACGCGTTGCCGCTGAGATCGAAGAGACCGAACTGATTGGCGGGAAATGTGCCGACCGGGGAACTGAAGTCGTAATCGTCCGTGCCGACATCCCGGCGATAATTCCCAAAGCCAACCGGAGGCGGGAAATCCTTGCCCCACGGATAATAGGGCGTGGCGGTTTCCGAGAACTGCTTGTCACTGGGGGAGCCGTCCGGCTCGCCGCTGAGCCCCACCGCGGTGCTCCATTCGGCGTCGGTGGGCAGGCGGTATCGCTGATTCGCGGTCAGCTGGCCCGCGCGCCGCTCCCGCTTGGTGAGCCACTGGCAGAAGCTCTGGGCGCTGTTCCAAGACACCGAGCAAACCGGATGAGTGGGCCCCTGGGGATAATCCGGCGGATTCCAGGTGTTGCCCGTTTCGCTGAGAAACGTGCGGTAATCGCGCACCCGCGTCTCCCAGATGGAGAACAGCACCTTGGTACCGGGCACCGGCTTGAAGATCATACCCAGCGAATTTTCCCACGGCTGCTCTGGCTGCGGGTTCTTTGGTGTTTCCACAACCGCGGGCAGCACGGCCGGCGACGGGGCCGCCGGCACGCTGCTTTTTTCACCGGGCGCCATCGCCTGGGGCCCGGGAGTGGGCTCGCTTCTGACCGGCCTGGTGGAAATTTCCGCCTTGTTCCGGACGGGCTCCGCCAAGCGCTCTTGGGCCGGCACATGGACGCCAAAATACCAGCCCAATCCGCCCAGCACGATCACGGCGGCAGCGAAGCCGGCGTAGAGCGGAGCCTTGGTGGAACGCGTTGACTCCAACGCTTTGACTTGCCCGCCGCTATTCGTCCTGGAGTCCAGCCGCTCCACTACCGGATTGTCGAGGGCAACACCCCCGACCTTCGCGCTCTTCGTCTCGATCAGCCGCATCCTTGGCGAAGGCTGATCCTTCGTGGTTATTCCCAAGAGCTCAGCCACCTCCCCCATGTTCTGCGGACGATCCTTGGCTTCCTTGGCGAGGCAGGCCGCGATCGTCCGCTCCCAATGCGCAGGCACGGTCTCGCTCGTGATCTCCAGTTCCTTGCGGCGCTCGGCGAGTGACGGCGGCATCTTGTTCTGCACCTGCATGAACACATTGCCGGAATAGAACGGCGGCTTGCCGGTCAGCAGTTCATAAAGCGTGGCCCCCAGCGCGTAGATATCATCGGTCACGGCCGGCTTCTCGCCCATCATCTGTTGCGGGCTCATGTAGACCGGCGTGCCGGAGCTGCCGGCCGCCTGGGCGGACACCCGTGACACGCTGTCGGAAATGCCGCGCGCGATGCCGAAGTCGGTGATCTTCAGGTCGCCGGTCTTCGTGAGCATGAGGTTCGCGGGTTTGAGGTCGCGGTGCACGACCTTCGCCCGGCCATGCGCGTAGCCGAGCGCGTCGCAGAGCTGGCCGAGCCACGGCCGGATTTCGTCGAGGGTTAATACGCGCCCGGACTTCTCCAGCTTCAGGGCCGAGAGCGTGGCACCGTCCACGTATTCCATCGAGATGGCCGCCGTCCGGCCGTCCGAGACAAAGTCGTTGATCCGGACAATATTCTCGTGGGTCAGGGCGAGATTGCGCCGCGTCTCGCGCTTGAGGTCGCCCAGCGCCTCAGGATCGAGCGCCACGATCTCGGGCAGAAACTTCAAGGCGACCTCGCGGTCGAGCTCGCTGTCCTGGGCGAGCCACACCACACCCATGCCTCCGCGCCCGAGGATCTTCTTCAGCGTGTAACGATTGAAAACTTTCTGTCCGGAGGCGAAGCCCTTGATCGTTGCGCCGAAGTCGAGGTCGTCCATGGGGTGCGCGGGATTAAGGGCAAAGCCCGTGCCAAAGCACGCCCAAAGTCTCTCTTCATCGGGAAAATTTCCCGCGGGTAATACTAGCCTCCCCGGACCGCGTCGGGCAGGTTCAGGTGCGACGGCGAGCTCGTTGCCGGTTTCAGCGTGGGGATTATTCTGGTAGCTACACCTTCGACCGCCGGCCGTAACGTAATGCTGCCGAAATCAATTTTCATCTCCAGATAAGTCACCTTACCCGTTTCAATTTTCACATTGGCTCGGGTTTCCCCAATGCCATCAGCCAGGATGGATATATAGCAATCGCCCACCGGGAGCTCCGCCGTCCAATAGGTGCCATTGTTTATTTTACCCTTGTTCTCACCATTGATCATAATTCTCGGGCTGTTCGCGGACCCGACAAAGTGCGATTCACGGTAGATCACCAGCGTCGAGATTTTCGAAACGGTGCGCACCTGCGCCGCATTGACCGCCATGCGGCTCTCCGCCGTGCCGGCGGCTTGGCGGGTGACTGCGGAATTGCTAGTCACAAGGTCAAGCACAGCAACACCCGGCAGCGGCGAGATGGTGATTGTCGTGTCGGCGTCGACCTCGCTGGCCGAATACTGGGTCGCCGGGGCTTGCAGGCTCACGGGAGCGGGCGCAGATGAAGTCGCTTTTTTTACTGCCAGCCCCACAAGGCCAAACATGGCTGCGGTATTTTGTTTCACCGCCTCATCGTGCTTGGCCTTCTCGGCCGCCTTGATCGCTTCAGGCGAGGGCCCAAGCGCGGTGAGCGTCGTTTGGTAAGCCTGGTGCTGCCGCAAGCGGCCCGAACTGATGTATTTTGCCGCCAGCATGAGGCGCAGGTTGATCGTGCCCGTCGCCCGGAGCTGTTGTTGCATGGTATAGCCATCGGGCGCCCGCCGGTCCGTCTCGCCGCTGAGATCGAAGTTGTATTCCACGTCGGCCCACGGCTCGGCCGCACGCAAATCCACCTTCATCACGCGGGCGTGGATTGATCCCGTGGGCGACACAAAGCGCAGGCCCCGCAGCATCAGGCTGTGCGAGCGCACGGGCACATCCCAGGTCCGGCCCGATTCCGCCGGCCCCGGCGGCAGGCTGTCGGCATCCAGCAAGAGAGCGGGATAGCTGGGATTTAGTTCCTCATTGTTCAGTTTGGCGTCGATAAATCCGCCCCGCATAATGGAGCCGCGCCACGAATCGCCAATACGCAGGAAATCGACCACGGTGCCCGCCTGAAAAACGTTACCGGCCCCATTCAACCGCGACTGCACGTGCGACCAAGACCCGAATCCGTCCGGTTCCGCCATTTCATAGACCGTGGAAAACTTAAAGGTATTCGTTTGCGGTCCGTTCGTGGTCGTCTGGCCGTTGGCGGTCGTGCGGCCCGTCGTTCTGCTTTGCGACTCGGCGGTAAGGCTCACCCGGCTGGGTCCCGCCGTAAAGTCCGGGTGCAACTCTGGCTTCGGCACCTCGCGCAAAGCCACCTCCCAGGTCTGCGGGTGGTCGGCATCGGCAATGATAATATCCTTCCTCTCCGTCTGGTATCCCTCCAGCCGGACCTCGAGCGGAAGTGACTGGTTGAATCCGATGTCGTCCACCGTCAGCGGAGTCTGCCCGATGGGCACCACGCCACGATAGACCATGGCGCCGGCCGGGCTGGATTTGACCGTGAACGAACCGCCGCGCAGGTCGGCCTGCAGCGCGATGGCTTCGTTGAGTTTAACTTCCACCACCCGGGGAAAAGGCATGTTCCAACCTGGACGCTCGGCGCGGAATTCATACCTGCCGGTCGGCAATTTCACCTCGGCCGGCAGATTGCCCTCGGCCACCACCTCGGAACTCCCTTTCGCGCCCGCTCCCGCCGGATAAATCTGATACTTCGCCGGGCCGGCCGGCACCGCGGTGATCTTAAGCGTTCCCGTCGAACGCACGAGCTTGTAACCCCACTCGTTCGCGCCTTTTTCCGTGACGATGATTTTCTCCACCTGCTCATCGTAGCCCTCCTGTCGGATCCGCACCGTGTGCGCACCGAGCTTGAAATCGGAACGGGCCAGCGGACTGAGTCCGGTGATGTCGTCGTCCACGCGCACTTCCGCCCCGGCCGGATCGGTGGTGATTCTGGCGGTCAAACGCAGATTGACGAGCCGCTGCTCCTCAGCCTTCCGCGCTCCCTCAGTCAGCCGCAATTGCTCGGCCTGCCGGGCGGTCTCCTCCTGCCGGGCCTTTGCCTCCGCCTCTCTTTGCTGCGCCGGAGCGTAAACTCCAAAATAGTATCCAAGCCCGCCGGCCGCCAGCAGCACGGCTGCCACCACTCCGATCAAAAGTGTGGATGGCCCTTTCTTGGGCGCCGGGGCGGCACGGGCCGGAGCCACGGGCTTCCTCGCCGGCGCGGAACCGGGTTTGACCGGCGCAGTCCGGACGGAAAATGGCGCCGTGCTCGACGTCGAGCCGAAGCCCAGCCGGTGCGCGACCTCCCGCGCGGATTGCGGCCGGTCCGCCGCCTCCTTGGCCAGACAGGCGGCGATGGTCTGCTCCCATTCCTCGTTAATAAAGGGCTCGCGCAATTCCACATCATCGAAGCCCAGCGCGCGCCGGCGCTCACTGACGGACGGCGGCACCTTGCTTTGCACCTGGGCGATGATGTTGCCGGTATGAAACGGCGGCTTGCCCGTCAGCAGGTCGTAGAGCGTGGCGCCGAGCGAATAGACATCGTCGGTCACCGCCGGTTTTTCGCCCATCATCTGCTGCGGGCTCATGTAGACCGGCGTGCCGGAGCTGCCCCCTTGCGCCGACACCCGCGACACCGAGTCGCTCACGCTGGCGGCGATGCCGAAGTCCGCCACCTTCAGGTCGCCGCGGGCATCAATCATCAGGTTGGCGGGCTTGAGGTCGCGATGCACCACCTCCGCCTTGTGGTGCGCGTAGTCGAGCGCCTCGCAGAGCTGCCGCACCCATTTGGCCAGCTGGCCGGGCGAGTAGAAATGGTCCGGCTGGTCCATCTTGAGGGCGGCGAGCGAGTCCCCGGACACATACTCCATCGAAATGGCCGCCGTGCGGCCGTCCTGCACGAAGTCGTAGATCCGCACAATGTGGGGGTGGGTCAGCTCAAGGCTGCGGCGGGTTTCGCGCTTCAACTCCAGAATGGACTGCTTGTCCATCGCGACCACCTCCGGCAGAAATTTCAGCGCCACCTCGCGGTCGAGTTCACCGTCGCGCGCGAGCCAGACGACACCCATGCCACCCCGGCCGAGGATTTTCTGCAGGGTGTAACGGTTGAAAACCTTCTGCCCGGAGGAGAAGCCTTTGATCGTCGCGCCGAGATCGAGTTCGTCCATGGGATGCGCCGATTACCAGGTGAGGTTGCGTTTCTTGAGCTCTTCTTGGGAGCGAGTGTCATTGACCTTGGCGCCCTTGCGGAACCAAGCGACCGCCTGGTTCTCGTCCTTGATCACCGCCAGGCCCTCGGAGTAGAGGCTGCCCAGCTTATAACAAGCCGCGGCGTCGTTCCACTCCGCGGATCGCTTGTAAAGCTGGATCGCCCGGGCAGGATCTTTTGCCGTGCCGGTGCCGTTCAAATAGGCGTCGGCGAGGGCATTCATATAAAAAGGCGAGCCGGATTCCGCCGCCTTTTGCCGCCAGCGGAAAGCCTCGCCCGGATCCGCCGCCACTCCGTCACCCTGCTGGTAGGCGGTGGCGAGGCTTCCCATCACGGGATAGTAGCCGTGGTTCGCCGCCTGCAGCAATAATTGGACTGCCTTCGCCTTGTCGGCCGTCACCTGTTCTCCGGTTCGATACATTTGCGCCAGACGGTTGAGGGCAAGGTCCCCGCCCCGTTCGGCCGCCTTGTTCAGCCAGAGCAAGGCCTCCGACGGATTTTTCTCCGTCAGGAGCATTGAGGCATAGGCGCTCATGCAGCGGACCGAGCCCCGTTCCGCGCCTTCCTTGCGCCAGCGGCGCGCCACGGCCTCATCCTTGGCTACCCCCGCACCCAAGGCGTAGATATTGCCCACTAGCTCCATGGCGAAAACATCCCCCTGCCGGGCCAGTTCCTCGATCTTTTGCACGGCCTTGGTCAGCTCGGCCTCGGAAAAAGCCGGCGTGGTTTCCTTCAACCCTGCCGGGCGCAACGCCCGTTGCTGCCAGGCGGCAATGGCCATGGGATCACCCGCGAGCGCCCCTTCCCGCAGCAAACGCTCCGTTTGCTCAAACGGGAACGGCCCGACCAGGTAAACCGTGTAGAGCAAATTGAGCCGACGGTAGACCGGCGGATACTTTGCCGCAAACGCCACTTGGTATTGCTCGTAAGCCCGGTTGACATCCACCGGGCCATCAAGGCCGAGAAAAAAGTGGTCGCCCAGCCGCACCCGCGCCTCGAGGTCGCCCGCCTCGGCCGCGGAGCGGAGCTCGCTGGCACTCGCTCTCCCATACCAATCCGGCGACCGTCGGGCCGCCGCGTAGGACTCCGCCAGCGTGGTCTGCTTGTTGCGCTCGATCTCAACCTGCCGGGTCAGATCCAGCCAGCCGCCGCTGCGCCGGAAGACAAGTTCATAGCGCCCGACCGGCAGTGTGAGCGTGGCCGGCAGGCGCACCGTCTGCGCCGGCCCATTGCCATCGAGCGCCCGCAACCCAACCTCCACTCCATCCGCAGCAGACGACACGGCCAGCCGGCCGCTCCACCGGACCAGTTCGGCGGAGATTTCAGTAAACTCGTTCTCCTTCACCTCGATCTCGCCAATCCAGTCCTCGTAGCCCGGCAGCCGCGCTTTCGCGGGATACTTGCCGAGTTTGACCTCCTTGAGTGTGAGCGGCGCGGTGCCGTGGTCCAGCGCGCCGACCGTGATCTCGGCGCCGGGCGGATTTGAGCGCACGATGATGCCACCGCGAGCGGCCGCCAATTGCGCCGCCATCGCCCGCTCCCGCTCCAATTTATCCTTCGCCGCGGCGTCGATCTTTTCCTTTTCGTTGCGGAGCTGCGCCGCTTCCGCGGCCCGGCCCTCCTCCTGCAAGCGTTTCATCTCAGCCTGCCGCGTCTGCTCCGGGACGTAGGCGCCGAAATACCAGCCGGCCGCGCCCAGCAGAATCACCGCCCCGGCGAGCGCAGCGATCAGCGGAGCCTTGGATTTTGCCGGCGGCGGGACGGCGGGCGGCACCACGGTGGCGGCACGGGCGGGCATGACCAGCAGCGTGGTCTTGCCGGACAAACGGTTCCAGAGTTCCTCAACGCTTTTTGGCCGGGCGGACGCTTCCTTGGCCAGGCACGCCGCGATGGCTTCCTCCCAGGCCGCCGGCACCGCCTCGCCGGATACTTCGAACTCGCGGCGGCGCACGGCAATGGTCGGGGCCGTCTTCGACTGCACCTGCAACAGCACATTGCCGGAATGGAACGGCACCTTGCCCGTGAGCAGTTCGTAGAGCGTGGCCCCGAGGGAGTAGATGTCATCCGCCACGGAAGGTTTCTCGCCCATCATTTGCTGCGGGCTCATGTAGAGCGGCGTGCCCGAACTGCCCCCGGCCTGGGCGGAAACCCGCGAGACGCTGTCGGAGATGCCGCGCGCGATGCCGAAATCGGTGATCTTCAGCCGGCCGCGGGCGTCGATCATGAGATTCGCCGGCTTCAGGTCGCGGTGCACCACCTGCGCCTCGGTGTGCGCGTAGGTCAGGGCCGCGCACAGCTGCCCGACCCATGTGGTGAGCTCGGCGACTGAAAAAATCCGTCCGGGTTTTTCGAGCTTCAGGGCCGAGAGCGTGGCGCCATCGATGAACTCCATTGTGATGGCGGCAGTCCGGCCATCGGAGACAAAGTCATAGATCCGCACAATGTGCGGGTGCGTCAGCTCGAGATTGCGGCGCGTCTCGCGCTTGAGATCGGCCACCGCCTCGGGGTCCAGTGACACGATCTCGGGCAAAAATTTCATCGCCACCTCGCGATCGAGGTCGCCGTCGCGCGCCAGCCAGACGACACCCATGCCACCCCGGCCGAGGATTTTCTTCAGCGTGTAGCGGTTGAAAATCCTCTGCCCGGGATTGAAGCCCTTGATCGTGGCGCCGAGGTCGAGATCGTCCATGGGGGTGAGCGTGCAACGGCCTTAAGGCAAAGCGCGTGCCAAGGCACGCCCAAAGTCCGCCACGCCACCTTGGTCCCTATTTTTTGAGCGGGAGTTCCTTGCCGTCGCTGAAGTTGCCGGAGCCGATCACGGGCGGTTTGTCATCGTCGATCCACCAGATGCCACTGCCCTTGTTGTCGCGACCGACATTCCCGCGGAGCACCGGCCGGCCGCCCTCGTGGAAGATGCCAATACCACCATCCGCCACCTTGCTGCCGTTGAGGAACGCCTCGTTATCGGCCAGAGTCACCCCGTCGCCCTTCCAGATCAGGATCCCGGCATCGCCGTTGTCGTGGACGGTATTGCGGCTGATTTCCAACCGGCCCGGCTGCTCCAGGATGGCAATCCCCTCCTGTTCGTTGTCGTGGATTTCATTCCGCGATATTTCACCGCCCACTTTCTCGTAAACGGCCAGACCGACCCACCGGGCGCCGCTGATATTGTTTTCGGAAACGGTGTTGTTGCCGCCTTTTTGGAGGCTGAGGCCATGCCCGTTGGCGGCGGTAATGGCATTCCGCACGAAGTGTACGCTGCTCCCGCTGATGGTGACCAACGTGGCCCGTCGTTCCGTGTCCTTCGTGTCGGTATGACGGAAGGTGAACCCGCTGATGGTCGTCCCATTAACTTCATCGACCTGAAGCACGTTGCGGGAGCTCTCGGTTTCGACCGTGACCAGGTCCCGTCCCGCCCCGATCAGCTCGACTGCCTTGTTGAGATGGATCGACTCCCGGTAGGTGCCCGCAGCCACGTGGACGGCGTTGCCGGGATTGGCCGCTTGGAGTGCGGCCGAGATGGTGCCAAACTCCTCCGGCACAAGCAACCGGCCACCCTTGCGGCCTTTGTCACTGGCGCGCATCTCCTGCCGAAGTCGCGCCGCATCCCAGTCCAGATGCTCAACTAATTTGGCCGTGTAGTCGGTCAGGTCACCGGAAGTGGGAGCGTGGTCGAATACCATCCGGCTGGCCTCGGTAATAAGGCCCGCTGCCGCCTGCGTCCGCTGTTCACTTTCCCGCTGGACGCGTTCGCGTTCGCGCTGTTCCGCGGCCGCCTGCTGCTGTCGCTCAAGATCCTTGTTCGCCGCGGGCAGGGTGACGCCAAAGAAGAAAATGGCCACAAGCAGCACGATGCCCTGCCCCAGATAGAGGCGCCCGGGCGGCATCCGGGGCGGCTTGCCGGCCGGGTCCACGGTTTCGCCCACGGAGACACGATACAGCACCCAGCCGCTCAGCCCGCCGGTGAACGCCCCGAACACAAGCCCCAGCACCGAATAAAACGCATCCGCGCCGCCGGTAACCGACACCACGCCCCAAGTCCCACCGCACAGGCAGCCCAGGAAAGTGATGCCCCAGGAATGGCGCACACGCCAGGGCCGGCGGATGGCCAGCAACAGGAAAAAAATAAATGCGCCCAGCAGCGTCGAAAAGAGCAGCGCGCCAAAGGCGATGCCGAGCCAGGAACTACCGTCGTTGGCCGCCGAGCCGGCGATCAGCGCGCAAGCCGGCAGCGTGGTAGGCAGTGCGCCCAGCACCGGGCCGAGTAGCCAGCGGCGAACCCCGGAGACCCCGGCCGGCTCCCCTGCCGCGTCTTTCACCGGGGCCGGCTGGGCGGCCGCCCGCGCACCCGGCTGTGCTGAGGCCGGAGCCGGCGGCAACAGCGGCGGCGGCGCCACTGGCATCAACGGAGCGCCGTGGAGTCCGAGGCGCTGCGCGAACTCCGCCATGCTTTGCGGCCGGTCCTTCGCTTCCTTCGCGAGGCAGGCCGCGATTGTCCGCTCCCAGTGCGCGGGCACAGCCTCGCCGGCGATCTCCAATTCCTGCCGGCGCTCGGCAATCGGCGGCGGCATTTTGTTCTGCACCTGCATGAACACATTGCCGGAATAGAATGGCGGCTTGCCGGTCAGAAGTTCGTAGAGCGTGGCCCCCAGGGCGTAAATATCGTCGGTCACGGCCGGCTTCTCACCCATCATCTGCTGCGGGCTCATGTAGACCGGTGTGCCCGAGCTGCCCCCGGCCTGCGCACTCACCCGCGAGACGCTGTCGGAGATGCCGCGCGCGATGCCAAAGTCGGTGATCTTCAGGTCGCCGCCCTTCGTGAGCATGAGGTTGGCGGGCTTGAGGTCGCGGTGCACGACCTTCGCCCGGCCATGCGCGTAGCCGAGCGCGTCGCAGAGCTGGACAAGCCACGGCCGCAACTCGTCCGTGGTGAACACGCGCGCGGACTTCTCCAGCTTCAGGCCGGAGAGCGTGGTGCCATCCACGTATTCCATCGAGATGGCGGCCGTCCGGCCGTCCGAGACAAAGTCGTTGATCCGGACAATATTCTCGTGGGTCAGGGCGAGATTGCGCCGCGTCTCGCGCTTGAGATCGGCCAGCGCCTCGGGGTCGAGGGCCACGATCTCGGGCAAAAACTTCAAGGCAACTTCGCGGTCAAGCTCGCTGTCCTGCGCCAGCCAGACGACACCCATGCCGCCCCGGCCGAGGATTTTATTCAGTGTGTAGCGCTTGAAGACCTTCTGCCCGGGATTGAAGCCCTTGATTGTCGCGCCGAAATCGAGGTCGTCCATGGGGTGTGCGGGATTAAAGGCAAAGCGTGTGCCAAGGCACGCTCAAAGTCAGCCCACGCCATCTCACCACCCACCGTAGCCCGACTATTTCTTCTTCCTTCTCGCCGCCTCCGCCGCGGCCGCCTTATCCATGAATACGCTAACATTTTTCGACACTCCTGCCGCCGGATCAGTGCGCGTATAGGTGTAATTCTGCATGGCACCGTTGTAACGCCAGTTGAGCTGGAGGTTGTTATCGTCGAGCAGCTGCATCGTCACCTCTCCCGTGTAGAAGGGATAGGGACGGCTGGGAGTGAAGGTCACCGCGAATTTGTTCGGCCCGGCGTCCAGCGACTGGATGCGGCCGATGTCCTCCATGACGGCGGCCAGCGGAATCTTGTGGGCGCCGGTGATGTTGCCGCTGGCATCAAACGCAAACTCGGCATAACCCCAGCCGCTCTGGTAGCGCCAGGTGTGACCGGTGAGCCGCCGCAGCAAGGTGGTCAGGGGCTTCTCCACCAGCTTGACCGTCAGCACATCGTTTTTGGCGGCTGAGTAACTTTGCGCAAAATCCTCGAAGCCCGCGAAACTGAGCGCGAGCCGGTGGCTGCGCGGTTCCAGTTCCTCCAACCGGAGCGGAGTGACGCCCGCCGGGTTTCCGTCCAGCGTGACCGTGGCGCCGGCCGGCTCGGAACGAATGTCCCAAGCCACACCCTGCAGGTCGGCAAAGAGCGGCGTTTCCTTGCCGCGCTCGACGACCAGCTGCTTCACCACCGGCTGCCATTTGGCCCTTTGCAACGTGACGCGGTAATTGCCCGGGTTGAGCATGGGCTGGGTGAAGGGCGTGATGCCCTCATAGCGCCGGCTGTTGCCCTCGAGCACCACCCGCAGACCCGACGGCTCGCTGCTGATCACGGCGGTGCCCAGCATCGGCACCAGCCGCACCTGATCGGCCTTGCCCTCGACCCCGGGCTTGATGACGAAGGCCACATCCTGCGGTTCGTAACCCTCCTTCTCCACCCGGAAACTGACTTCCCCCGGTTTCACCTCCCGGAAATTCGCCGGGCTGGTTTTGCGAATGTTGGCGGGATAGAGGGTGATCGTTGCGCCCGGTGGATCCGTTTCAACGGCGAGCGAGCCCGGCCGGTTGGCCGCTTCAAAGGCCTGCCCGGCGGCGCGCCGCCGGCCCCATTCCTTCTCGACCGTGCCCTTGAATCTTTCCGGCGCGGTCGCGAGGTAAACGCGCACATCCAGCTCCGCCTGGTCATAAGCCGTGCGCGGTGAATTCTCCGCCAGCTTTTCGAGTGCCGCGCTGATCTGGGTGTAGGCCTGCTGTTCGGCCAGCTCGCGCTGGTGCTGCAATTCCTGCCCGCGCTCCCGCGCGACCTGTCCGCGCGCTGTCTGCTCCCGGGCGATTATCTCCAGCTCCCCGGTGGACACCGTGTCGGCCTTGATGCGGGCGCGCAACTCGTCAGCCGCCAGGGCCTGCGCCGCTTCCGCCATTTTCCCCTGCTCGTCCCGCTGTCTGATTTCCGCCTCGCGTTGCTGCGCGGGAGCATAGATCCCGAAATAATATCCGGCACCGGCCGCCGCCAGCACGACCGCCGCGACGATGCCATACAACCCTGCCGGCGCCTTGGTCCTGGGCGCGACCGGTGGTGCGCTGGACCTGATGGCCGGTGGTGGTGTGCCCGACCCCGTCCGCGCGGGCCCCGGGGCAAAGGGCGCCGCGGTGTCCATGGCCACGGTGAGACCGAGGCGGTGCGCCGCCTCCCGCACATTTTGCGGGCGCTGGGCGGGCTCCTTGGCCAGGCAGGCGGCAATGGTCGCATCCCACTCAGGAGGAATCGGCGCACCGGAGACTTCCAAGGTCTGCCGCCGCTCCACGATCGACGACGGCACCTTGGTTTGCACCTGCAACATCACGTTGCCCGTATAAAACGGCGGCTTGCCGGTGAGCAGTTCGTAGAGGGTGGCCCCGAATGAATACACATCGTCCGTCACCGCCGGTTCCTCGCCCATCATCTGCTGCGGGCTCATATACAGCAGGGTGCCGGAGGAGCCCGCCTGGTTGGAAACCCGCGACACGCTGTCGGAGATGCTGCGGGAAATGCCGAAGTCGGCGACCTTGAGATCGCCGTGCGCATCCAGCATCAGGTTGGCCGGCTTCAGATCCCGGTGCACGATCCGCGCCTTCTCGTGCGCGTAGACCAGCGCCTCGCACAGTTGTTTTACCCACCGCCGGACATCCCCGGCTTCAAAGACCCTCGCCGGCTGGTCCAACCGCCGGTTGGACAGCGTATCACCCGGCACATACTCCATCGCGATCGCCGCGGTAGTGGTGTCCTCCACAAAATCGTAGATGCGCACGATGTGGGTGTGGGTAAGATCGAGCGCGCGCCGCGTCTCGCGCTTCAAGTCATCCATGGCCGACCGGTCGGACTTGACCACTTCGGGCAGGAATTTCAGCGCCACATCCCGGTCGAGTTTCTCGTCGCGGGCGAGCCAGACCACACCCATGCCGCCCCGGCCGAGGATTTTCTTCAGCGTGTAGCGGTTGAAAACCTTCTGCCCGGGATTGAAGCCCTTGATCGTGGCGCCAAAGTCGAGGTCGTCCATGGGAAGTTGCGGTGCGTGGATTAAAGACGAAGCCCGGGCCAAAGCACGGCGAAAACCACCCGGGAAGCGCTTTAGCCGGCAGGTGGCTTGTTTTTCTTGGTGCGTTTCCCGAGCCAGAAGATGCCGGCCACCCCGATGATGATGCCGGGGGCCGCCCCGATGAGATAGGCGATCATCCGCTCGAAACCACCGATACGGTTCAAGTCGCCATACATCAACTGCAGGGCGTAATTGCAACCGAACCCCGCGAGGGCGCCGCTGAACAGGGCGAGAAGCCGGGTCTGCGGTGATTTGGCAACCAGCCAGCCGCCCACGGCGCCACCCGCCGCGGACAGCAGGGCGGCGCCGACCGGCGGCAAATCCTGCAGCCACGCCGCGCTGCTGAATTTCCAATAGGACTCGGCCCAGATGGGACCAAAGATGACGATGATCCAGACGCCGATTTTTTCACGACGGGTGACCGGGGCCTGGGGGGTGCTCATAGGGGGAGTGGGGATTAGTTGGCGGATTTTATTCCGATCAACTGGGCGTCGAAAATATAACCGGACTCGGGCGTACTGATCTCCGTGACTTCGCCGGAGCCAATGTCGGGTGGGACGAGCAACCGGATGCGGCCGCCGACCGGCACCAATTTCAAGCCTTCGACCAGACCCGCCGCATGCTTTTCGTCGAGCAGCATCTCGGTGGTTTCGCCGGCGGCGCTCTCGGCGAGTATGGTGCCGTCGCGGGCGCGAATGCGGTATTTTATTTCCACTTTCTGGCCGGCCTCCGGCAGGGCGCCCTGCCCCGCCTCCAGCAAATGGTAACCGAGTCCGGACTCGCTGAAGGCCGTGCCGGGCTCGCGCGCGAAGTCGCCAAACATGACGTAGTTCCGGTCCGGCAGTCCGTTGATGCGCAATATCGTGCCCGCGCCTGAATCGGCGGCATACAGCGCGCCGTTCGAGTAAACGAGGCTGCCCACGTGCTGGAAGGTATCCGCCGGCAAATCGAGCGCCACGGGCGTGCCGCCACCAAATGGCACGCACCAGATGGTGTTTTGGGCGCCGGGATCGGCCACGAACACCACCTCTTCACCGCAGGCGAGCCCCTGCGGATTCACAAACGGGGCGCCTTCATGCAGGGTGGAGACGGCGCCGGCGGCGTCGATGGCCAGTAGTGACGGCTTCACACCCTCGGCATGACCGGTGTCGACGGCCAGCAGGCCATTCTGGCCGTCCTCCGTGAGGAGATTCAAGTGCTCCGTGGCGAAGCCGCCCTCGTATCGGGCCGGCGCGAGGTTCTCCAGGCCCGATCCGTCGAGATGCAGCCGGTGCACGGCGCCGCCCACCTCGTCAATGGCGTAGAGGTAATCACCGCCATGGGCGAGACCGCTGCCGTCCAGAATGGGCTGTCCCACCGCCGAACCCGTGTAGATGGCAATTGGCTTGCTCAAGCCGTTCTTGGGGGCGCGCCAGATCTGGGTGTCGGTCTGCGGCCCGGAGTTGGGGTCGATCCACACGATGTCGTCGCCCACCACGGTCAGGCCCATCGGATTGTGCGCGGAGTGGATTTTTTTCACCGTGCCGTCAGCCATCGAGATGCGCACGATTGCCTGTGAATCGTCAATCATCACGGCGCTCGCGTAGAGATCGGTGCCATCGCTCGCCAGGGAGGTCGTTTGTTTCACATTGCTGTAGGGCGCGAGGAAGCGTGCAACGCTGGGCTTGCCTGCCGCGGATTGACTGTCCGGCGACGTGACCGGGTTGCCCGGCCCTGGCGGTGCCCCGCGCTGCTGGATCGCCGCCCGCACGCCATCCAGGCGCCGGGTCAATTCACTCATGTCGGCATCCGTGGCGCCCAGCTGCTTGTAACGGTCAAGATGCTGGTAGATTTGATCGAGGTCGCCTTCCTTGAGCGTCGCGGCCTGGTCCAGCAGGCGGTTGTCCTCGGCACGCAGTTGCTCCAGTTGGCGCTGGCGGCCCGAACGGGTCCACATGCAGGTGCCCAACATGGTGACGAGCAGCACCGCCACCAGCACAGCCAGGACCAGCCGGTCGCGTCGGGTGGGCGATGCGTCCGATTCGCCGGCGGATCCCTGCGCCGCGGTGGCCACATCGTCGGCCGGCGGCTTGTTCGCGATGACCGGGGCGAGCGCAACCCGGAAGCCGCTGCTGAGGGCCGGGGCATAGCGGTAGTCCCAGTTGCGGTTGGCGGCGCGGCAATCGCGCGCCTTGGATCTCCAGCCCCCACCGCGCATGAGCCGGGTCAGGCCGGCCGGATTGGCCACCCGGTCGGTGACCGTGCCGCCGGGATACTTTTCGTAGCCATCGAAGCACCACTCAAAAACATTGCCGAGCATGTCGAACAGGCCCCAGGGGTTGGGCTGCCGCGTGGCGACAATGCGGGGGCCGGCGTTGCCGCCGGGATATTGCTTGTCGGCCCATTTGTCCGTGCCCCAGCCGCTGCCGGTGAAACCCACGCTGCTGTTGCCCCCATACCAGGCGATGGCATCGAGCCCGGGCGCATTGTGCTCCCCGAGGATGTCGATCGGCCCGCCGTAGGTGGCCTCGGTCGTGCCGGCGCGGCACGCATATTCCCACTGGGCCTCGGTGGGCAGCACATACTCGTAGCCCTCGGGCAGACGGCCGGCCGCCCGCTCCGAAGCGGTCAACTGCGCGCAAAAGCGCATGGCATCAGTCCAACTCACGTAATACATCGGCAGGGCGCCGGATTCATCGCCGATGCGGGTGGCGGGGTCGGTGCCCGGCGGGATATCCCAGGATTCGCGAATCGTCTGGAGCTTGCCGCCAAGTTTGAAGACCCGCGTGTCCGCGAGGATGCCCCGCATCTGGTCGAGAAGTGAGCGGCCGGTCACCGCGCGCCACTGGGCCTGCGTCACCGGGGTGCGGCCGAGCCAGAATCCACGCGTGAGGCGCACCTGGGTCCGCGGCCCCTCCTCGTCGTAGGCGCCGGGTTCGCCTTCCGGACTGCCCTGGGTGAATTCGCCCGGTGGTACCCAGCGCAACGGCAGGACGACGCCGCCCGGCAGGCTGACGCGCCACGGTTCGCCCGGCGTGATCTGGTCCGGATAGCGGGCGTCATCCGCCGCACCCTGCGGTTGGGCGGCGCCCGGGGCCTCCGGCACCTCGAAAGCTGGCACGAGCGCGACCCGCAGCCCGTAGGTGCTGCGCCGCGCGGACGCGGGCCCCCAGTTGCGGTTGGCCGCCCGGACGTCGCGCGCCTGAGCATTCCACGCCCCGCCGCGAAATACCCGGCTGGCAAAATTTCCCCGGCCAATGTGATCGGAGCAGGCGCCGCCGGGATAGGCGGCGTAGAGATCGGCGCACCATTCCCAGACATTGCCCAGCATATCGTGCAGCCCCCAGGCATTGGGTCGCTTGAGGCCGACATTGCGCGGACCCGCATTGCCGCCGGGATACTGTTTCTCCTTCCAGTCGGCCGTATTCCAGCCTTCCCCGGTGTAGCGCACGCTGCTGTTGCCCCCATACCAGGCGATGGCATCGAGGATCGGTGCATTCATCAGGCCCCGGATCTCCAGCTGGCCGGCCGGCGTGGCCGTGCGGGTGCCGGCGCGGCACGCGTATTCCCATTGCGCCTCGGTGGGCAGCTCAAAAACGTGGCCCTGGGGCAGGCGGCCGGCCGCCCGCTCCATCTCCGTCAGGCGCCGGCAGAATTCCCGGGCATCACCCCAGGCAACGAAATACATCGCCACTTCGTCGCTGGTCGAGCCGAACATGCGCTGCGGATCGGCCTCACGCTCCATGCCCCATTGCGCCCGCAGGGTCTGGGTTTTGCCATCCACCTGGTATTCCTTGTCGTCGTGCAGCGCCTGGATGACCTGCTCGCGCAGTCCGGTTCCCATGACCGCGCGCCACTGGCCATGTGTAACCGGCGTGCGGCCGAGCCAGAAGGACCGGGAGATCGTCACCTGCGTCCGGGGGCTCTCCTCGGGATACCGCCCGGCTTCCGAGTCCGGGCTGCCCAGATAAAACTCCCCCGCCGGCACGGGCATGAGTTCGAGTTTTCCCCCGCCGGGCAGGGGCACGACATGCGGCTGACCGGCTGGCGCGCTCACCGGCAGTTCCACCTCGGGGTCACCCGGACGGGTGGTGTTCGCCGCGGGGCCGGCGCTCTCGAGACGCTGGAGCATTTCCGCCGCGCTGCGCGGACGACCGGCGGGCTCCTTGGCGAGACAGGCCGCCACCAATTGTTCCCAGGCGGCCGGGATCGGCGCACCCGTCACCTCCAGATCCTGCCGCCGGACCGCCAGCGGCGCCGGCGTGATTGACTGCACCTGGGCGATCAGATTGCCCGCATAAAATGGCGGCTTGCCGGTCAGCAATTCGTAGATGGTCGCCCCCAGGGAGTAAATGTCGTCCGCCGGTGAGGATTTTCCGCCGAGCATCTGCTGCGGACTCATGTAGGCCGGCGTGCCGGAGGACGACCGCTGGGCCGACACCCGCGAGATGCTGTCGCTGATGCTCTGGGAGATGCCAAAATCGGTGATCTTCACGCGCCCGCGCTGGTCCACCATGATGTTGGCCGGCTTCAGGTCGCGGTGGACGACGCGGGCATCGGTGTGCGCATAGTCGAGCGCCTGGCAAAGCTGCCTCACCCAGGCCGTGATGTCGGCGACCTCGAACACCCGGTTGGGCCGTTCAATCCGGAGCTGGGAAAAAGTCGTGCCGTCGACCGCCTCCATTGCGATGGCCGCCATGGTGGCGTCCTCCAGGAAATCATGGATGCGAACGATGCTGGGGTGCGTGAGCTGGCGGGCGCGCTTGGTCTCGCGCTTGAGATCGTCGAGCGCCGCGGCGTCGAGCTTGACCGCATCCGGCAGGAACTTGAGCGCGACGGCCTCGTCCAGCTTCTCGTCATGGGCCAGCCAGACCACGCCCATGCCGCCGCGGCCGAGGATTTTCTGCAGCGTGTAGCGCTTGAAAACCTTCTGCCCGGAGGTGAAGCCCTTGATGGTCGCGCCG
>JAYUGX010000036.1:0-5269 GCA_043738215.1 Lacunisphaera sp. | reverse complement strand
CGTGACCGAGCATCTCCTGGATGGCGCGCAGGTCGGCCCCGCCGCCCAGCAGGTGCGTGGCGAAGGAATGGCGCAGCAGGTGGGGTTTCACCACTTGGGTAAGGCCGGCGCGCAGGGCGTATTTCCTGACACTGACCCAAAGCGTCTTTCGGGAGATGGCCGTGCCACGCTCGCTGATGAAAAGCTCGCTGCCGGTCTTCGGCTTGACCAACCGGGGCCGGGCGGCGGCGAGATAGGTGACGATGGCCTCGCGGGCCCGGCCGCCGAGCGGGACCACGCGCTCCTTGTTGCCCTTGCCGAAGACGCGCACGAAGCCGTGCTCAAGGTCCACCTGTTGCAGCGAAAGACCGCAGAGTTCGGAGATGCGCAGGCCGCTCGAATAAAAAAGCTCCAGCATCGCGCGGTCGCGGATGGCATAGGCGTCCCCGCCGGACGGAGCGGCAAGGAGCTTTTTCATGTCGGCGCCGGAAAGGGTCTGCGGGAGTTTGCGGCGGATCTTCGGGCCGGTCAGCAGCGCCGTGGGATCGTCGTCGCGCACGCGCTCGCGCAGCAGGTGGCGGCAGAGCATGCGGACGGCGGTCAGCTTGCGCGCCTGGCTGGATGCGGTGAGCCCCTGGTCGCTCAACCCATGGAGCCAGGCGGTGAGTTGCTTCGCCGACACTTTCGCCCAGCTCGCCGCGCCGTGCTTCTTCAAAAACTGTGCGGCTTGGATCAAATCACCGCGGTAGGAGGTCTCGGTGTTTTTCGACAATCCGCGCTCCAAGGCCAGCGTGTTGAGGTAGGAACGGATGTCCTCCTGGAAACTCTCCGGGGCGGCCGCGATGTGGTCTCTCTCTTCCCGTGGAGCGCGCCGGATTTTCATCTCGCACCAGCCGGAACAGGTCAGTAGCGGCGCGGACGGCGCGGCCCCGGGGGCGGCAGGTTCGTCTCGCGGATGCGATAGGTGATGCGGGCCTTGTCCAGATCGTAGGGACTCATCTCCATCTTCACCTTGTCGCCCGCGGCGATCTTGATGAAATGCTTCCGGAGCTTGCCGGAAATGTGCGCCAGCACCATGTGGCCGTTGTCGAGTTGCACGCGAAACATCGTGCCCGGGAGGACGGTCGTGATCTTGCCCTCCACTTCAATCGCTTTGCCGTCAGCGGACATGATTAAGGGAGCTGGGCTGGTTGTTGCAGGTCATGCAGGGATGGTTAATAAAAGCCCCTTGTAACTGGGGAATTGCCGACGTAGTCAAGGCTTTCCCGCCTTCGTCCCGCTTTGCTGGCTACGGCGAGGCAAGCTGCCCAAAGCCCGTCCAAATGAGCACCGAAATCCGCCCGCTAATCCCCTGTCCGTTTGACCCTCCTTCGCTTCGGTGGAGCTACGGAGGGTAGGCCTGCCACCAGGATTGAGTGCGCCTCATCATGAACGAGCCAGATCTACGACCCCAACTTGCATGTTCGTTTGAAAAAGTGCACCCGTCGCAATTGCAGCGGGACGACGAGTTTTACATGTGGCTGGCCTACAACCAAGCGATCGACGCGTGGAAGCAGGACGAGGTGCCGGTCGGCGCGGTGATCGAGCTGGGCGGCGAAGTCATCGCCGCCGCGCACAACCGGCGCGACAGTACCCGCGACCCCACGGCGCACGCCGAAATTCTCGCACTCGGGCAGGCGGCGAAGGCCGTGGGCAACTGGCGGCTGACCGGCGCGACGCTTTATGTGACCAAGGAGCCCTGCCCCATGTGCTCCGGCGCGACGCTCATGTCGCGGCTCAAGCGCGTGGTCTACGCCGTGCCCGACCCAAAGATGGGCTGCCTCGGCGGCGCGACCGACCTGAACGGCCTGCCGCAATCGAATCATCATCTCGATATCTCACGCGGCATCCTGGAGAAACCCTGCCTTGAGCTGCTGCGGGCGTATTTCCAGCTCAAGCGGAAGGAGGAATAGTTTTTCGCCACGGATTGCCCCGATGGACACGGATGAAATCCCCGAAACTGTCCTCCTGAACGAAGTGAAGGAACCATCTGCTGACATCACAGCCAGCAAACAGCGCTGGATCTTCACTGCGCTCAGAATGACAGCCTATCGCGGCGTATGTCTTGGAAAATACATCTGGCGGTTGACGGAACCACTCACCCGTGCAAACTGTCCTTTCCGGTAGCAAGCAACCCAAACCCACGACGAACATGGCATACGAACTTCCCAAACTGCCCTACGCCTACGACGCCCTTGTCCCGCACATTGATGCAAAGACGATGGAGATCCACCACTCCAAGCACCATCAGGCCTACATCACCAACGCCAATAACGCGCTGAAGGACCAGCCCGCGCTCGCGGCCTTGGACGTCAACGCGCTGATCGCCGATTTGTCCAAGGTGCCGGAGGCCATCCGCGGGCCCGTCCGCAACAACGCCGGCGGCCACAGCAACCACTCGTTTTTCTGGACCATCCTCGGCCCCGGCAAGGGCGGCGCCCCCAAGGGCAGGCTGGCCGCGGCGATCGAAGCCGAGCTTGGCGGTCTCGCCAAGTTCAAGGAAGACTTTGCCAAGGCCGGCGCCACGCGCTTTGGCTCCGGCTGGGCGTGGCTCGTCGTCAACGGCGGCAAACTCGCCATTGGCTCGACCGCCAACCAAGACAGCCCGCTGATGGGCAAGGCCGTCGCCGGCCTTGAGGGCAAGCCCGTCATCGGCCTCGATGTCTGGGAGCACGCCTACTACCTCAACTACCAGAACCGCCGGCCGGACTACATCAACGCGTTCTGGAACGTCGTGGATTGGGACGCCGCCGAGAAAAACTACGCGGCCGGGCTGTAACAAGCATTCGCCGATTCATTCCCCAAGCCGCGCCGCTAGGCGCGGCTTTTTTCATGGGCGCAAAGTTCCACCTGACCCAACTGCCTGCGCCCATATCAGGCGTCACCGGCGTTCAATACTGCTTGCCTCCACGGAGCCGCAAAAAAGCCGCCCGGCGGTGAGGCCGGGCGGCTGGAGAGACGGTGTAACTTGAGGTTACTTGGTCGCGACGGTCTGGATCGTCTTGATGATCCGGCCGGCCACCAGATACGGGTCGGCGGCGGAGTTCGGCCGGCGATCCTCGAGGTAGCCCTTGTAGCCGTCCTTGACGAAGTTGACGGGCATGCGCACCGACGCGCCGCGGTCGGACAGGCCATAGTTGAACTTGTCGATGGACTGCGTCTCGTGGAGGCCGGTGAGGCGGAGGTGGTTCTCCGGACCGTAGACGGCGATGTGCTCGTCCACGTGCTTGGCGAACGCCGCCATCAGCTTCTCGAAGTATTCCTTGCCGCCGACCTCGCGCAGATACTTGGTCGAGAAGTTGGTGTGCATGCCGGAGCCGTTCCAGTCGAGCGGGGCGTTGAAGGCCCCGAGGACGGGCTTGCAGCGCCACTCGATGTCGATGCCGTGCGGCTCGCAAAGGCGGGTCATGATGTAGCGGGCGACCCACATCTGGTCGGCCGCGGTCTTGGAGCCCTTGCCGAAGATCTGGAATTCCCACTGGCCCTTCGCCACCTCGGCGTTGATGCCCTCGATGTTGATGCCGGCGGCGATGCACAGGTCGATGTGCTCCTCGACCAGCTGGCGGGCGATCAGGCCGACATTTTTGTAGCCGACGCCGGTGTAGTAGGGGCCCTGCGGGGCGGGGAAACCTTCCTTGGGGAAGCCCAAGGGGGCGCCGTCCTGCCAGAAGAAATACTCCTGCTCGAAACCGAACCACGTGTCCGGATCATCGGCGATGGTGGCGCGCGAGTTCGACGGGTGCGGGGCGCCCGTGTGGAGGAGCGTCTCGGACATCACGAGGAAGGCGCTCTTGCGCGTGGCATCGGGATACAGGGCCACCGGCTTGAGGAGGATGTCGGAGCTCTTGCCCTCGGCCTGCTGCGTCGAGCTGCCGTCGAAACCCCAGACGGGCACGTCCTCCAGCTTCAGCTTGGCGACGTCGCCGTCGATGATCTTGGTCTTTGAGCGCAGGCTGGCCAGCGGCGTGTAGCCGTCGAGCCAGATGTATTCCAATTTGATTTTGGCCATGATTGAATGAGTTGGTTTGAGGTTTTGGGCGCCCGGCGAACGGTGGTGGCGTAGCCGGAGCCACCGTTGTGCAGAGATGTTAGACAAATCCACAAAAAGCACCTTACATGCCAGAGGAAAGCCGATTTTCAATTTATGCCAGAGCGCCCCGGCCCGCAGGCGCCACTCGCCCCTTGCCACCGCCCCCCGCCCGGCAAAGCGTGGGGGCGCACCATCATGCACGAGATCAAAGACACCCAGCGCGCCCTGGTCCGCATCGGCTACGACGGCCGAGTGCACAAGACCTTCCGCGGGGCGCAGGCCTTCGCCCGGTTTGAGAATGAGGTGCGGGTGCTTCGCTACTTGGAGCAGCGCGGCTGCGGCTTTGTCCCCCACCTGCTTGAGGTGGACGAGGCGGGGCTCAAGATTGTCACGACCAACTGCGGCTCGCGCGTGGACCAGGTCAGCCCGGAGCGGCTGAAGGAGTTGTTCGCCGAACTCGAGACCTGTGGCGTGCGCCACGACGACCCGGAAATCCGCAACATTACCTACCGACGGACCGACGGGCGGTTCTGCATAATCGATTTTGAATTCGCCACGCTGCTTGATGAGACCGTCCCCGGTCAGGGTCCGGCCGCGCCCCTGCTCCGCTGGTCCGGCCTGACCCACCGCGGACACGTCCGGCCGAACAACGAGGACACCTTTCTCGCGCTCGAGTTCGACGGCCGGGAAGTCCGCTACCTCGGCAAGACCGGCGGGGGCTCGACGGCGAAAACCGACTTTGTCTTCGCCGTCAGCGACGGCATGGGCGGCGCCAACTCCGGCGAATTCGCCAGCCGCATCACCGCGGACAAGATTACTCACCTGCTGCCGAAGGGCTTCCGGCTCGCCGCGCCCGGCCCGGAGAGCGGTTTCGTCGACGTGCTCCACGAGCTGTTTCACGCCATCCATCACGACCTGATTGTGCTCGGCCAGTCCTACGAGGAGTGCCGCGGGATGGGCACCACGCTCAGCCTCGGCTGGTTCACCCCGGGCTGGATGTATTTCGGCCACATCGGCGACAGCCGCATCTACCACCTGCCGCAGGCGGGCGGGCTGCGCCAGCTCACCCACGATCAGGGCCATGTCGGCTGGCTGCGGCGCAACGGCAAGCTCACGGAGCGCGAGGCCCGTTCGCACCCCAGGCGCAACGTCCTGCACCAGGCGCTCGGCGCCGGGCACCAGTTCATCGAACCGCAATTCGGCGTGCTGCCCTGCGCGCCG
>JAYUGX010000035.1:0-13384 GCA_043738215.1 Lacunisphaera sp. | reverse complement strand
GACGGCGACGTGGTGGTTGATGATCTGCCGCTCGGCGGCCGTGAGCGTGCCGGCGCGGATGGTGAGGTTCTCGATCTCGTCGGCGGACAGGAAATCAGTCTCCTCGCCCGCCGGGTTGCGCCAGCGGTTTTTTTTGGCGATGGCGCGCACGCGGTCCTGATCGGCGGGCGACATGGTTTCACCGCCGGTGTTGCAGGTGCGGAGGAAGGCGCGGTCGGCGTCAAGTTCCGCCAGCCGCACGGGCAGCCCGGCGGCATCCCCGCCGCGCAGCGCGGCAAGCTCGGCGTCGCGCCTGACCACCTCGAAGCGGGTGTCGATCAGGTTGATCCGGTCGAACAGGGTCTGGAGCTTCGTGGCCTTGTCGACGACGTGAACGGGCGTGGTGACCTTGCCGCAGTCGTGAAGCAGCGCGGCGAGCTTGAGCTCGTGGCGGTCGAGGTCGGTCATGTGCCACAGCGCGTGCGGGCCCGACTGCGTCTCATGCACGGCCTCGGCCAGCAGCATGGTCAGCACAGGGACGCGGTGGCAGTGCCCGCCGGTGTAGGGCGACTTTTCGTCGATGGCCTTGTTGAGCAGGCTGACGAAGGACTCAAAGAGGTTCTCGAGCTGGACGATGAGCTGCCGGTTGGTGAGCGCGACGGCCGCCTGCGAGGCGAGCGACTCGGCAAGGCGCTGGTCGGTCTCGCTGAACGGGACAATGGCGCCCGTGGCGCGGTCCTTGGCGTTGATGAGCTGGAGGACGCCGATGATCTCATCCTCGTGGTTCTTCATCGGCACCGTGAGGAAGGATTGCGAATGATAGCCCATGTGCCGGTCAAAGGCCTTGGTGCCGGAGAAGTCGAAGCCCTTCTCCTGGTAGGCGTCCGCGATGGCGACCGTGCGGTCCTTCAGCACGGCGTAGGCGACGATCATCGAGGTGTTCTCGCGTCCGCGGGAATCGCGGAGCTGAATGGGCGGATAGGTGATCTTCACCCCGGTGGTGCCGCCCATGGCTATGCCCAGCGAGTCGGTGCGGATGATCTCGAAGGTCAGCGTGTCCTTGCCGGCGGGGCGGCGGTAAAGCGTGCCGCCATCCGCGTTGGTGATTTTTTTGGCCGCGATGAGGATCTTTTCGAGCAACCGGTCGAGGTCCTTCTCCTGCGACAGCGCGATGCCGATCTGGTTGAGTTCCGCGAGACGGGGAATGAGATCGTCAGTGGACTCGGGGCTGGCCGTGCTGTTCATCCCCCCAGTCTAGACGGACCCGGGGCGCCGATTCAATCCCGCTTACAGCCTGTTCGCCCTGAGCTCCCGCAGCGGATAATGCGTGCCGCGCCAGGTGATGCCACCCGTCCAGAGCGTGACCACCATCGAACGCAGCAGGATATAACTGAAGATCGCTATGCCCAGCGGCAGGAACAGCCCGTGCCAGCGCCGGCCGCCGGCGAATCGCGTCTGGTCCCACCCGAGCCAGAACATGAGGGCCGCGCTCCCGGCATTGCACCACCAGGCCGGGCCGGTGGTCAGGAACAGCGCGGCAAGCGGCCACAGGTAGAATCCGGCCATGATCGCCACGCCGAGGGGTGGCACCCAAAACCGGTAATCCGCGCCGGCGAATGCGTTCTTGGTCAGACCGTGGATGAGTTCGCGCACGGTGGCATACCACGCGACCGAGATGGCCCCGGCCCCGAGCACAAATTCACTCCATCCACCGGCCTTCATCAGCTTGCCGAGCTTGATGTCGTCGTCCGGGCGCAGGCGGATCGGCTCATGCCCGCCCAGCTTGAGGTAGGTGGCCGTGCGCACGAGGTTGAACGCCCCCACCCCGCCGTGCGCCGTGCTGCGCGGGTCGGGAATCCGCCACGGCCGGATGCCGAGGGTGAAGGCAAAACTGAAGGCGTTGACGCAGATGCCGAGCAGGTGGCCGTGTTCGTTCAGCTGGGGCACGGCGGCGAGGTGGTCCAGGTTCTGGGCCCGGGCGTAGGCGATGGCGCGGCGGAGGGTGTCCGGTGCGAAATGAATATCGGCGTCCGTGAACAAAATCCATTCACCCGTGGCCTGCTGTGCGCCGTGGTGCAGGGCGTGGTTCTTGCCGATCCAGCCGGGCGGCAGTTCGCGGACATGATCCACCTTCAGCCGCGGGTCGGCCGCGGCGAGCTGGTCCAGCACGGCGCCGGTGTCGTCCCCGGAGCGGTCGTCGACCGCGATCAGCTCGAGGTCGGGATAGTCGAGCGCCAGCATGGTGGGCACGGCGGCGCCGAGCGTCCGGCCCTCGTTGCGGGCGGCGAAGATGACCGAAGCGCGCGGCCAGACTGCGGGCACCGGGGCCGTCAGCGTCGCAAGCCGCTTCAGCCGGCGGTTGCCGCGCATCACTTCCCAGGCGGCGCCGAGCCAGAAAAGCAGCGTGAGGGCGGCCAGGCCGGTCTGCCAGTCGTGCATCTCAGGCCACGAGGCTTTTGCCTTCGCTGCTGATGCGCTCGACGCGCACGCGACGCGGCCGCTCGGCGTTGGCCTCGAGGATGGTCAGCCGGTAGTCGCCGGTGACCATCGTCTCGTCGCGCTTGGGCACATGGCCGAAGAGCCGGATGGCCCACGTGGCCACGGTCTCGCGCGGCTGCCATTCGACCGGCCAGCCCGTCTCGGCCTGCAGCTCGCGCATGGTGAACGCGCCGCTGACGGTGATGGAGTGCTCGGTGCGCTTGAAAACCGGCCCGTGCTCGATGTCCAGCTCGTCGCGGATGTCGCCGACGATCTCCTCCAGCACGTCCTCGAAGGTGACAATGCCCGCCAGCGCCTTTTTCTCGTCGAGCACCACGGCGAGATGGCTGCGCGCCGAGCGAAAGTCCTCGATCATGGTGTGCAGCGGCGTGCCCTGGTAGAATTCGACCGCGGGCCGCACGAGCGGCTCGAACGGGGTGTCGGGGCCGAGCGCCTGGATCTGCCAGAGCCACTCGCGCACCAGCAGCATGCCCTCGACCTTGTCGAGCGAACCCGAGCAGACCGGGAAGCGGCTGTGCCCGCTCGTCTGCGCGATGCGCAGGTTCTCGGCCAGCGGCCGGTCCAGCCAGAGCGCCACGACCTGGTCGCGCGACCGCATGATCTGCAGGGCGGTCGTCTCCCGGGCGCGCAATGACTGCACCATGAGCTTGTTGATCAGCGCATCGCCGGGGTGCGCGTGCCGGGCGTGACTGAACACATATTCCAGCTCGTCGGCACTGAAGGCGTGCTCCCCGGCGCCCGCCGGCTGCAGCCCGGCCCAGCGCAGGAGCAGGTTGGCCGTGGCATTGAGGACCCAGATAAAGGGATAGAGCGTGTAGTAGAACACCACCAGCGGAGCCGAGGCCCAGAGCGCGACACCCGTCGGCCGCTGGATGGCGAATGCCTTGGGGCCGAGTTCACCAAAGACGATGTGAACAAAGGTGATGACGGTGAACGCCGCGGCGAAAGCGATGGAGGAAACCGCGGCCGGGTCGATAACCCCCAGTTTTGCCAGGAACGGCGCCAGCCGGTAGGCGAGGAATGGTTCACCCAGCCAGCCGAGCCCGAGGCTGGCGAGCGTCACGCCCAGCTGGGTCGCCGACAGGATCGCCCCGAGATGCTGCGAGGCCCACAGGGCCAGCCGGACGCGCACGCCGCCGGTCTTGAGCATCGGCCGCAGCTGGCTGGCCCGCACCTTCACCAACGCGAACTCGGTGGCCACGAAAAAGCCATTGGCGAGCACCAGCCCGACAATGAGGACCGCCTCCAGCGTTGTGCCGAAAAAACCATTCATGAATGGCGCAAATTAGGGCCGCCCACCCGGCGGGCAAATCATTTGCCCCGCCGGAAGGATAAACCCGCCCGCACTAGGCTGTTAAGATCTTAACCGTTAATTGAGGGATGGGCTTCAAACCATCAAGCTTTCGGGTCGCCGTCCGCGCCAAAGGCCGCGGCCTTCCGGTCGTCGAACTCGCCCTCCCAACGGGCGACCACCACGCTGGCGAGGCAGTTGCCGAGGACGTTGACGGAGGTGCGCGCCATATCCAGCAGCGCGTCGACGCCGAGGATGAGGAAGGCGCCCGCGACCGGCAGCTTGAACGACTCCAGCGCCGCGACGAGCACCACAAACGACGCGCGCGGCACCGCCGCGACGCCTTTCGAGGTCAACATCAGGATCAGCATCATCGTTATTTGCTGGCCGATGCCGAAGTGAATGCCGGTGGTGGCCTCCGCGGCCTGGGCCACAAAGACCGACGCAACCGCGAGGTGCAATGTGGAACCGTCGAGGTTGAACGAGTAACCGGCCGGCAGCACAAAACCGACGATGCCGCGCGGCACGCCGACTTTTTCCATGTTCTCGAAAGCCTTGGGCAGGGCCGCCTCGCTGTTCGCCGTCGCGAAGGCCAGGGTGAACGGCTCGCGCACCGCGCGGATGAACGGCTTCAGTGGCACCCGCGCCAGCCAGATCACGAAGCCGAAGACCAGGACCACGAAGATAACGAGGGCGGTGTAAAGCGTGAGCACCAGCTTGCCGAGGGTGAGCAGCGAGCTGAGGCCCTGGTGCCCGACCGTGACCGCGATGGCCGCGCCGACGCCATACGGCGCGAACTTCATGATGATGCCGGCGAACTTGAACATCACGCTGGTCAGGCTGCCGCAGAAATCCAGCACGGGTTTGCCGGCGGCCCCGGCGGCGATGACCGCCATGGCAAAGAGCACCGCAAAGACGACCACCTGGAGCACGTCGTTGCGCGCCATCGCGTCCATCACGCTCGTGGGGAACGCGTGCAGGATGATCTCGACGAGGCTCAGCGGCTTGGCCAGGGCCGCCGTGGACTGCGTGCTGTCGGCCACGAGCACCACGCCCGCGCCGGGTTTCAGCACGTTGACGACAAACAGGCCCACGATGAGCGCGAGCGTCGTGACGATTTCAAAATAAACCAGCGCCTTCACCCCGATGCGCCGGGCTTTTTTCATGTCGCCCGTGCTCGCGAAGCCCTGCACGACACTGGCGAAGATGAGCGGCGCGATCATCACCTTGATCAGGTGGAGGAAGATGTCGCGGATCAGCGCCATCCAGGTGTCCCAGTCGGCGCGCCGGTCGGGTGCCATCCCGCTCATCCACCAGCCGAGGAGGACACCCACCACGAGGCCGAGCATGATTTGTTGCGTAAGGGAGGGCTGGTGCCACTTGCGCGGCGCGGCGGCTTCAACGGGAGCAGTCATGGGGGGAGTTCGGCGAATCTACGTTTGCCTTGGTTTTGCGCGAGCAAGAACCGAGGACCTTCGCCCCGGCGCAGGCCGGCGGATGAACCCTGTGATTCTAACAAGAATCAACCGGGCGCCCCGCGTGGCGAGTGAAAGTTGCGGGCAGCAAATGCTGTAAGGCGGGATCGCTGATCCGCTAGCCGTCGAGACGACGGCGGAATGTGCCGAAGGTTTAGTAAGGGCACAGACTTGCTGCGCCCCTGCACGATCACCTCATTACTTCCCCTGCAGCTCCATGCCCTCGATTATGCCAAGCAGTTGCTGGAATTCCCCGGTCTTTTCCCCGTCGGAAAGAATTTGCACCTCGATTATCACGCCCGCACTCAGCCGGATCATCCCCATGGTGACCTGCTTGTAGTCACCGGGCACGGGCTCCCGTCCGACCAGCTTCGGATCGGTGAGCGTGAAATAAAAGCCGAAGCCCTGCTTGCAGTAGAACGATTTTATGGTGGCCGTGTTCTCCACGAAATCGCCCGACTCCAGCATCCGCCTGGCCGCTTCCGTGACCTGACGCGATAGCTTGGTCTTGGTGGAAAATTCGTCCGGGCCGCCCGTGGTCACATTGATCTCGCAGGCCGCGTTGGCCTTTGGACTCTTCGGCGTGAGCTGGATCCTGAGGTCGCCCTGGTCCTCGCCGCGGACATTCCATTCCCCGACTGGAAAGAGCTCCAGCCGGCCCTGTTCGCGGAGATTGAATATCTCGGCCAACCCGCTCACCGCCGTGAGCGAAAGGATCAGAGCCGCCAGAAGTACACGCATAGGGCCACGATAGCGCGCCGGGTCCGCCACGCAAGCGGGTTGACTCAGTCCGGCATTACCGGTTCACACTTTCGCGAAAGTCTGGGCCTATAGCTCAACGGTTAGAGCAGGGGACTCATAATCCCTTGGTTCTGGGTTCGAATCCCGGTGGGCCCACCAATAAAAAAGAGCCGGCCTTGGCGGACCGGCTCTTCGTTGAAAACCAAAGGTGGCTCAGGCCTCGTAGGCCGGCTGCGTCTTGCTCACGGACTCCCGGGTCAGGCGGGCGTAGGCGGGCAGGCCGTTGTCGTAGGGCACCACCACCTCGCCCTGGATGAGCGGCGTGGCGTAGCGGAAGAACTGGAAGTTCAGGCTGACGCCGTCCTCGTTGATCCACTCGCGGGGCAGCTTCTTCAAGTTGCCGACGACATCGGTGAGGGGCGTGAGCCCGGTCTCGCAGGTGTAATTGTCGCCGTCGCCGCGCACGAGGGTGATCAGCTTGCCGGACTCGCCGTTGATGGCGGCCTTCACTGCGGCCTGGCCCACGAGGAACGCTTCGTCGGCGTCGGTCTTGGAGCTGAGGTGGGCGGCGGCACGCTGGGTGATGCCGAGGCGGGCCACGCGGGCCTTCACGCTGAGCTGGGATTCAACCAGGTCCTTCAAATATTCGCCGACGCCGCCGAGCTGGGCGTGGCCGGCCGCGTCGGTCGAGCTGGTCTCGACGGAAACATAATTGCCGTCCTTGTCCACGAGGCCCTCGCCCGCGACGACCACACAGTGCTTCTCGCGCTTCAGGATGCGGCGGACGTCGTCGAGAAACTTCTCGTTGGTGAAGGGAACCTCGGGCAGGTAAACCAGGTGCGGCGGGTCATTCGGGTGGTCCCGGCGCTTGGCCAGCGAGGCGCCGGCGGCGAGCCAGCCGGTGTTGCGGCCCATGACCTCGACGAGGGTGACGAGGTCGCCCTGGCCCATGGACTCGGCGTCGAGCGCGAGTTCCTTCACGGTGGCGCCGATGTATTTGATCGCGCTGCCGTAGCCGGGGCAGTGGTCGGTGGCGGGCAGGTCGTTCTCAATCGTCTTCGGGATGCCGATGATGCGCAGCTCGTAGGCCTGGGTCGAGGCGAGTTCGGCCAGCTTGACCGCGGTCTCCTGCGAGTCGGCGTCGCCGATGTGGAAATAGTAGCGGATGTTGTGCGCCTTGAACACCTCGAGCGCCCGCTCAAAGTCCTGCGGTTTTTTCAGCTTCGTGCGGCAGGTGCCCAGCGCGGCGCCGGGGGTGAAACGGAGGCCGCGGATGGCCTGCTGCGACTCGGCGGCGAGATCGACGAAGTCCTCGTTCAGGAGGCCGAGCACGCCGTTCAGCGCCCCATAGACTTCCTCGATGGCGACATGGTTGAGGGCCTCGGCGACAACGCCCGCGACGCTGGCGTTGATGACGGCGGTGGGGCCGCCGGACTGGCCGATCAGACAATTTCCTACTAATTCTTCTGCCATGGTGTGGTGTGGTTTAAAGCTGTTAAAGAATCCAAAAGAGGGTTCAAAAAAGGGCGCGCCACAGGCGGATGCAAACTAAATCTCCCGCCGGGCGAAAATCGGTCCGGCCGGCCGGTCGCGGCGGTCTGTGACCGCCAAATCCCGACAACCTTTACAGCAACTTGCCGGGGCGGTAGTCCGCCGCACCCTTGTGCTTTTTCGCCAGCGGCAGCACGGCCGCAACCAGGGCATCCACCTGGTGCGGGGCGGCGCCGACGAAGCGTTCGCTCTGCCCCATGATTTCCGACAGTTTCTTTTTGCTCAGCCCAATCCGCTTGTCGCCGGCCAGCCGGCCGAGCAGGTCGGCGGCGTCGCCCGACCGCAACGCCTTGGCGGCGGCGAGCGCGTGCTCCTTGATCGCCGCGTGGGCGGTCTCGCGACCCGCGCCCGCTTTCACGGCTTCCATCAAAATCGTCGTGGTCGCGAGGAACGGCAGGTTGCGCTCATTCTCTGCCGCGATGGCCGCCGGGAAAATTTCCATCTGCCGCAGCACCGTGAGGAACGTCTCGAGCAAACCGTCGAGGGCGAAGAACGCATCGGGCAGCGCCACGCGGCGCACGACCGAGCACGACACGTCGCCCTCGTTCCACTGGCGGCCGGCGAGCCCGGCCGTCATCGTCACGTAGCCGGACAAGATCGTGGAGAAACCGCAGACGCGCTCGCAGTTCCGGGCGTTGACCTTGTGCGGCATCGCGGAGGAGCCCACCTGTCCTTCCTGGAATCCCTCGGTCAGCAGGCTCGCGCCGGCCATCAGTCGCAGCGTCGTGGCACAGCTCGCCATCGCCGCGCCGGCCTGGTACAGCGCACTCACGACGTCGAAGTCGAGACTGCGGGGATAAACCTGGCCGGTGGCCATCAGCGATTGCCTGAACCCGAGATGTTTCACGATCCGGGCCTCGAGCTGGTCCACCTTGGCGGTGTCACCGCCGAGCAGGGTGAGCTGGTCGAGCTGGGTGCCGACCGCCCCCTTGAGCCCGCGGACGGGATACCGCTCGATGAGATCGTCGAGCCGCGCCAGCGCGATCAGCAATTCCTGCGCAAACATTGCAAGCCGTTTGCCGAGCGTGGTCGGCTGAGCGGGCACGTTGTGCGTGCGGCCGGTGATCATCACGTCGCGGTGCTTCTCGGCCTGTCGGGCCAGCGCGAACAGCGCGGCGGCGACCTTGAACTGCACGAGCTGCAGCGAGCGGGCGACCTGCAACTGCTCCACGTTCTCGGTCAGGTCGCGGCTGGTCAGGCCGAGATGGATGAACTGGCGCTTGGCCAGGTCGGAAAATTCCTCGAGCCTCGCCTTCACGTCGTGGAGCGTCACCTGCTCGCGCTCCTTGATGCGCCCCAGGTCCACGTCGTCGCGCACCCGCTCGTAATCCTTGATCGCCTCGGTGGGAATGGCGACGCCGAGGTCCTTCTGCGCCTTCATCACCGCGATCCAGAAATCGCGTTCGAGCAGGATGCGGCCACGCGCCGACCAGTTCTCCTTCATCGCCGCCGAGGCATAGCGTTCGGCGAGCACATGGGGGATGGTTTCGGCGTTGGGGACTGGCTGCTTCACGGCGCGCCACGATTGCCCGAAAAGGTGAAGGTTGAAAGGTGAAAGTTGAAAGATGACGGACTGCACGGCCTCATTTACATAATTCCGGCTTTCAACTTTCAGCCTTCAACTTTCAACTCTCCCCATGGCCCACTCCGTTGAGGGACACCTCAAATTAAAGATCGAGGAATACGACCGTCGCATCCGCACGCTGGTCTATGCCTACGATGCGATGCGCGCCGTTCACCTGGAACTGCTCGCCCGCTGCCTGCCGCGCGTCGGTGGTCTCGTGCTCGACCTCGGCGGCGGCACGGGTGCGCTCGCGGCGGCCGTGGCGGAGCGTTTCCCAGGCGTGCGGGTTCAAATCTGGGACACCGACCCGGCGATGCTGGCTTTCGCCCGTGAACGCTGCGCGCCGTTCGGCGACCGCGTGTCGTTCGTGGCCAAATCCTTCGCCGAACCGCTGCCGGCGTGCGATGCGGTCGTCGCCTGCATCGCGCTGCATCATGTGAAGGACCTCGCGGCGAAGGGCCGGATCTATGAAAACATCTTTGCCGCTCTCCGGCCCGGCGGTCTCTTTGCCAATGCCGACACCCTGATGGACAGCCGGTCCGGTCCGCGGGAGCACTTCTTCAACGTGTGGTCGAAATTCCAGCAGACGCACGGGATCACTGACGTCGAGGCGCGGCAGCATTTCGCCAACTGGGCGGTCGAGGACTATTATCCGCCACTGTGGCTCGAGTTGAAATTGCTCGCCGCGGCCGGCTTCGCGGAGCCCGACTGCTTCTGGCGGCAGGAGCATCAGGCCGTGTTTGGCGGCATCAAGTAGCGCCGGCCGCCAGACAGCGGACGGTCATCTCGCGCAGCACGGTCTCCTGCTCGTTCGGGCGCCGGACAATTTCCTCGAACACCCGGATGAACTCCTGCTGGTTGTCGATCAGCCGGCGCAGCGACGGCAGCCTGGCCCCGCCGACCAGTTTGCCGGCATACCATTGGTTCTGGGTGAAGAGATTGAAGGAGCTCTTGGTGGCATCGCCGCCAAAGTGTTTCGCGTAGGCCTCCTGCGCCCGGGCCCAGGCGGCCTTGTCGAAGCCGTAGGGGCCGGGCGCGCGCAATTCCCCGTTGTCCATCAGCACCCGGCACTGGATGAGGATGCGGTTGCGGTTCTGCAGCGCGCTAATGATCGGCCGGGCATCGCCGCCGGCGAAGAAATGCCGCTGCAGCTCCGCCAGTGTCCCCGGCAGGTCGCCCGCAAAAAACCGGTCGGCGGTGGCAAAAAAATCCCCCTCGGCAAAATTTGGCGTAAGCTCTTCCACTTGCGCGTCCTCGATCACCCCGCCTTCGCCCGCATAGGTCGCGAGCTTGCGCGTCTCCTCGGTCAGCAGCCGGGTGTTGGTCCCCACTTTCTGCAGCAGCAACTCAAGGGCGCCCGGGCTGAACGTCACGTCCCACTCCCGCGCCTCGTTCTGCACCATGGCAGCCAGCGCCTCGCCCGCGGATTCCCCGTCACCGCCGCCCGCCAGCGTGAAGTCCGCGCGGCCCTCGCACCATTTCGGGAACGAGCGGCGCCGGTCCACGGGCGCGGCGGTGATGACAATCGCCACCTCGTTCCCGTTCACCTTCCCGAGCAATTCCTGCAGCGCCTCCACCTGCTTGAGCGTGCCCTCGGCCCGGCCGGTCACGCTGTCGGCGAGGAAATTCATATCCTTGAACCACACGACGCGCTTGCCGCCGAACATCGGGACGGTCTGCACCGCGTCGCGAAAGCAATTCACGGCCGACTCCACCTCATCCACGTTGCCGGCGAAGCCATTGATTATCTCGCGCGAGAACTCGTCCGCCCCGGCCTCTGCCGCCAGCGCCTCGAATCGTTCCTTGCCGAGCCGGTTGACGATGAAGTCGTCCGGGCCGCAGATAAAGGTGAAGGTTTTGGTCGCCGCGGGCATGGATGGGGATTTGCCCACGAAACACCCGAAAGCGCACGAAAATTTTTCGGCAGGGGCCATTGCCCTCAACGGCCCCTAAGAAGGCGCTTGGGGGCAAGCGCCCCTACCCAGGGCTCTCCTCAATTCGCCAGCGGGGCCGCCACCTTGCGGGCCTCGCGGATGATTTCGCGGCGCAGCCAGTCGATCGCGGCTGTCACCGCGCGCTGCTTCACCGCGCAACGCGGACCGGGATAACTCAGCTTCCGCGACCAGTCGCCACCGGGCGCGTGCAGGCCCAGGTAGATTGTGCCCACCGGATTCTCGCCGTTGCCGCCGGTCGGCCCGGCAAAGCCGGTGATCGCCACGCCGAAGTCCGCCCCCAGCTGCTCCGCCACGCCGGTGGCCATCGCCACCGCGCACTCGGGGCTCACGGCGCCGTGCTGCGAAAGCAGGCACTCGGGACAGTCGAGCAGCAGCATCTTGGCGTCGTTGCTGTAGGACACGATGCCGCCCTGGAAAAACTTCGAGGCGCCGCAGATGTCGGTGAAACTGTTGGCCAGCAGTCCTCCGGTGCACGACTCGGCCACCGCGAGAGTGCGGCCGGACTCGCGCAACTGGTCGGCCACCACCTGCGCCAGCGAGTCGTGGCCGTAGCCCACAAAATCGTCGCCGAGCAACGTGGCGCATTCCGTTGCGACCGTGCGCAGCTGCTCCATGCCGTAACGGCCGTCGGGCGAGCTGATGCGGCAGTCCACCTGCCACTGGTGCGCGCAATAGGCGATGCCCAGCCCGGGACAGCGATCGAAGATCGGCTGGAACCGCGTCTCGAGCATCGATTCGCCGACGCCGGCCGTGCGGAGCTGCACATAAGCTTCGCCCTCGCTTAGCAGACCGAGCGCGGCCAGCCGCGGCAGCACCTGCTCGGTGAACATCGGCTGCAGTTCGTTCGGCGGGCCGGGCAGCATGATGAGCACCTTGCCATCTTGTTCGACCCAGAGGCCCGGCGCCGTGCCGTTGGCATTGGGCAACACCGCGCCACGCTCAAACCGGTAGGCCTGCTTCAAATTGTTCGGCGTCATCTTCCGGTTGAGGCGCGCAAAACGGTCGGCGATGGTTTGCTCGATCGCGGGATCCAGCACCAGCTGCTGGCCAAGGCTCTGTGCCAGCACCTCGCGCGTGCGGTCGTCGCAGGTTGGCCCGAGTCCACCGGTCGTGATGACCACGTCGGCCCGCGCCCAGCTCTCGCGGAATTGGGCGACGATGGCGTCGGCCTCGTCCGTGATGGTGACATTGCGCTGCAGCAGGACTCCCCGCCGGCCGAGTTGCTGGCCGATGAAGGTCAGGTGGCCGTTCGCCGTCAGCCCGAGCAGCAGCTCATCGCCCAGCGTGAGCAATTCGTAGCGGGGCGCGGCGCCGCGCGGTTTTGACGATTCCAGAGTGGCCATGCAGTGTGTGGGAGCGCAACCTAGCCTGTTTTTCTCAAAATGCCAGCCGCTGAACGCCGAGATTTCCTCCGGGACAAAGTCCGCGCCCTGCCGGACGGCCCCGGCATTTACCTGATGAAGGACCGGCTCGGACGCATTATTTACGTTGGCAAGGCCAAAAGCCTCAAAAAGCGCGTGGCATCCTACTTCCAATCCGGCCGCGAACGCGCCCTGCGCCACCAGCCGAAGATCCGCACTTTAATCGAGATGATCGCCGACTTCGAGATCCTCGAGGTCAAGTCCGAGCCCGAGGCCCTGCTGCTCGAGGGCAAGCTGATCAAGCAGTGGCGGCCGAAATACAACACCGACTTCATCGACGACAAGCGCTTCCTCCTCGTCCGCGTCGACCTCGAGACCGCGCTGCCGCGGTTCGTGCTCACGCGCTTCAAGAAGGACACCCGCTCGCGCTACTTCGGGCCTTTCGCCCACTCCGGCCTGCTGCGCAAGACGCTCGCGACCATGCGCAAGAAGTTCGGCGTCCTGCTCGCCGACACCACGCCGAAAAAAATCTCGGCCGACACCTGGCAGCTCTACGACGACGCGCGCGCCGAGATTTCCGGCTGGCCCAACGTGGTGACCGCCGCCGAATATCGCGAACGCGTCGCTTTGGCCTGCGAGTTCCTCGACGGCAAGAGCCGCGAGTGGCTCGCCTCGCTCCGCGCGGAGATGACTGCGCGCGCCGCGAAGCAGGAGTTCGAGAAGGCCGCTGAGCTGCGCGACCTCGTGCTCGCGTTGGAGCAAACCCTGGCCCGCACCCGGAAATTCACCCGCGATCTGACCAAGCTGCAGCCCGGCCAAGCCGCACTCAAGGAATTGCACGGGGCCTTGGGCCTCGTTGGTCCGCCGGTGCACATGGAGTGCTTCGACATCTCGCACATCTCCGGCACGTTCGTCGTCGCCTCGATGGTGCACTTCACCGACGGCCGGCCCGACAAGGACCAGTATCG
>JAYUGX010000034.1:0-5402 GCA_043738215.1 Lacunisphaera sp. | reverse complement strand
CAGCCAGGGCGTCACCGTCACCGGCGAACGGTCGCAAATGCGCCAATAAGGCGAGCAGCAGCCCCGCGCAACTGGCGAACAGCGCCGTGCCCGCGTAGCTGCAGACGAGCAGCGTCATCGCGGCCACCAGCGTGATCTTCAGCCAGACCAATGCACAGGCTTGGAGAAAAACCGGCAGCGGCACGAAACTCGCGCCGAGCTGCGTCTCACGGATGGCGATCACCGTGCCAAGCACGAAGGCGAGAACCGCCGTAAAGAGGGCCAGCAAGGCCGCCACGCCGGCCAGCTTGCCCCAGACATATTCCCAGCGGCGCACCGGCCGGGTCAGCACGCAACCAACCGCCCCGCTGGTGAGGTCGCTGAAAAACAACTGGGCCGACGCCAGCGCCGCGAGCACCGTGCCCAGAAACCCGATCGCCCCAAGCCCGAAGTCGCCGATGAATTTCAACTCGGCCGCGCCAAAGTTGAATTCCCGCAACCAGAGCGCGGCCAGCACGAGCGCCACCCCGGTGAGCGCCAGCAGAAATGCCAGCCGCATCCGCAGCGCCTCGCCGAGCGTGTGCCCGACGATGAGCCGGACGCGCCGCAATGAGGCCGCCAATCCCTCGTGCCATGATTCATCTCTGGTCATTTATTTTTTCCAAATAAAGTTTTTCGAGCCGCGATGGCCGGGGTGGATCCTCCGCGCCGAGCAAATCTTCCGGAGTGCCCTCCACCAGCAGCCGGCCATGCCCGAGAATCGCAATCCGGTCGCACCACTCCTCGGCCTGCGCCAGCAGGTGCGAGCTGAACACAACCGTCTTGCCGCGCGTTGCGAGGTCACGGATGAGTCCGCCGAGCGCCCGCCGGCCGGAGGGATCGAGTCCGCTGGCGGGCTCGTCGAGCAGCAGCACCTGCGGCTCGTGCAGAATGGCCTGGGTGAGCCCGATCCGCTGTCGCATGCCCTTGGAGTAGGTCGCGAGCCTGTGCCCCGCGGCTGCGTCAACGCCGCTCCAGGCGATGACTTCATTCACTCTTCGCGCCGCCGCATCCGTCGTGAGTGAACTGAGGCCGGCGCAGTAATGCAAAAATTCGCGTCCAGTCAGGTGCGGTGAAAATTGCGGCGACTCCGGCAGCCAGCCCACCAGGGCCCGCGCCGCGTCGCTGCCCGCGGTGTGACCGAGGATCCGGCAGGCGCCCGCCGTCGGCACGAGTAGCCCGGCCAGCGCCTTGAGCGTGGTGCTCTTGCCCGAGCCGTTGGGGCCGAGCAGGCCGAGCACCTGACCCGGTGCGAGCCGCATGCTGAGTGACTGCACCGCATGGATCCGTCCGCCGGTCCAGCCGATGCGGTAACTTTTGCCGAAATCAGCCAGCTCCACCGCCCAGGTGTTCGTGGGCGTCGGGCTCATCGAAGGCCAAAGCCCTGGAATTGCGGGGCGCGCACCGCGTCGGTCTGTTCCATCTTGCGAATGTAGCCTTCCATCCGCTCCGCCACGGCGGCGATGAAGGCCCGCACCTCGTCCGCGGCGCCCTCGGCCTCCAGTTGCACGCGCCCGTCGGATAGGTTCTGCACCACGCCGGACACTTCGAATTCCCGGGCCACTTGCAGTGTCTGATAGCGAAAGCCAACGCCCTGCACCCGTCCGCTGAAATAGACCGTCACGTAATGCACCTCGGGCATGGGAATGGGAAGTTGGCGGCCCGGCTCAACTCAAGACCAACCCCGGGTGGTATGACCAGAATTATATTTGCCAGCGGGGTCGGGCCCGGCACAGTTTCAGATGACGCCTCCCGGCGCCTTCATTAACATGACGAATTCCGATTCCGACGGGTTGTTCGAAAACGACTGGGAAGACCGCGGGGAGCTCGCCTGGACCGAGGCGGACTGGCAGAAATACCTCGGCGAACAGGAGGAGGCTGTCCGCAATTACATCAAGCATTACGACCAGCTGCCCGAGGCCATCGGGCGCATCGACGAGGCCGCCCGCCGCATGGGCTGGGAACTGGCCGAAACGCCGGAGAGCGCTGCGGCAGACGATGCCACGGACGAAGAGGACGAGGAGGTCTTTGCCGGCGACTGGGATCCCTACACCCTCCACCGCAATCCGGTGTATATCTCCACCCGCGCCCTCTACGTCAGCCTGCTGGCCCATTGGGAACGCGTGGCCGCGCAGCCCGACCGGGTGCCGGCGGCCCTGGGCATCACCTTGCAAGCCCTGCTCTACCGGGGCCACGAACAGGCCCTTCAGGCCGTGCAGGCGCTTGAGATGGGCGACTACACGCTGGCCGTCTGCCTGTTCAAGCGGGCGCTGCGCGAACTCAACCTCACCCTCGCCCGTCTCAATCAGCCCGATGTCACGATCTCCCCCCTGGCGGTGCGCTACCGCGAATACGCCCTGCCCCGCCTGTTCGACCTGCGCGAAATCTGGCTGCGCATCATGAGCGAATGCCGCCAGAGCCTCAGCGACGAGGAAGCCGACTAGACAGCTCCCTTTACCTGACGCACCTCATGAAACACGCCAAGCTTGCCATCCTCGGTCTGTTCGTCACCTCCGTGCTGCTTTCAGGCTGCACTGCGCCGGCCAAAACCACCGACGCCGGAAAAGAAACCCCAAAAACGGTTAAACAGGAAGACTCCGCCCAATACAGTTCCGTGGGCAGTTGGATTCCCCGGAAGGTGAAGAAGAAGGAAGACGTGCTCGGCACCAACACGCAGACCGTCTCGGCCGAGGCCCTGCAGAAAGTCGACGACCGGAGCTCAACCCTGCAGCCCAGAGATGGCCCGGCCCCGACCGGCCGTTAGTCTCGTCGCAGACGAACACCCCGCCTTCAGCCCCGCCGGGTCCGGCGGGGCTTTTTTTCGGACACCCGGTAGCTGGCGCCGCCCGCCGCCGTTTTCTTGTAGTCGCCGGACTTAAGCGAATTGATCTGGTCGCGCAGCAGCGCGGCGCGCTCGAACTCCAGTTTGTTCGCCGCCTCCTGCATCTCCTCCTCCAGCCCGGCGATCACCGCCGCCACGTCCTCATAACCCGCCTCGGCCACCGCCGCCTCCTTGCGCTCGGTGCCGTCATAGACGTACAGGCTGGCCTGAACGCCGCGCTTCACGCTGCGCGGGGTGATGCCATGCGCCTGGTTGTAGGCCAGCTGCTTCTCCCGGCGGCGCCCCACCTCCTCCATCGTCCGGCGGATCGAATCGGTGACGACGTCGGCATAAAAGATGACCCGGCCCTTCTCGTGCCGCGCCGCCCGGCCGGCCGTCTGCATCAGGCTGGTGGCGCTGCGCAAAAAACCCTCCTTGTCGGCATCGAGGATGGCCACGAGCGCCACCTCGGGCAGGTCGAGCCCCTCGCGCAGCAGGTTGATGCCGATGAGCACGTCAAAGTTGCCCTGCCGGAGATTGCGGAGGATCTCCACCCGCTCCAGCGCGTCGATGTCCGAGTGCAGGTATTCCACGCGGACCTTCGCCTCCCGCATGTAGGTGGTGAGGTCCTCCGAAAGCCGTTTGGTCAGGGTGGTCACGAGGACGCGCTCGCCCAGTTCCGCGGCGCAACGCACCTCGCCGATCAAGTCCTCCACCTGCCCCTTGGTCGGGCGCAGGGTGATCTCGGGATCGAGCAGGCCGGTCGGACGAATGACCTGCTCCGCGACCACGGCGGAGTTCTCCAGTTCGAACGCGGCGGGCGTGGCTGACACATATAGGGTCTGGCCGGTGATCTGCTGGAATTCGGGAAAACTCTGCGGGCGGTTGTCGAGCGCCGAGGGCAGCCGGAAGCCGAAGTTCACGAGGGTCTTCTTGCGGGCGATGTCGCCGTTATACATGCCGCCGATCTGTGGCACCGTCGCATGGCTCTCGTCGATGAAGGTCAAGAAATCCTTCGGGAAGAAATCGATCAGGCAGAACGGGCGGTCCCCGGGCCGGCGGGCGGTCAGGTGCAGCGAGTAGTTCTCGATGCCCGAGCAAAAGCCCATCTCCTGCAGCATCTCGAGGTCGTAATTGGTGCGCATCCGGATGCGCTGGGCCTCGAGGTATTGCTGGTTTTTCTCGAAGAACGCCACGCGCACCTCCAGCTCCGCCTTGATGCCCTTGATGGCGGACTCCAGCCGGCCCTTCGTCGTGACGTATTGGTTGGCCGGGTAGAGGTCGAACTGGTTGAGCTTCCGCTGCACGGCGCCGCTCACCGGCTCGAATTCCGTCAAGGCCTCGATCTCGTCGCCGAAAAACTCCACGCGGAGCCCGTGCTCGAGGTAGGCCGGCATCACGTCCACCGTGTCGCCGCGCACGCGAAAGCCGCCGCGCTTCAGGTCGTAGTCGTTCCGCTCGTAAAGGTTCTCCACCAGCCGCTCTAGGAATTTGTTGCGGTTGAAGGAGCCGCCCTTGTGGAGGGCGATGCGCATCGCGGAAAAATCCTCCGGCGAGCCGAGGCCGTAGATGCACGAGACGCTCGCCACCACGATCACGTCGCGCCGGCTCACCAGCGAGCTGGTGGTGGCGATGCGCAGCCGCTCCAGCTCCTCATTGATCGAGGAATCCTTCTCGATGAAGGTGTCGCTCGTCGGTACGTAGGCCTCGGGCTGGTAGTAGTCGTAGTAGCTGACGAAGTATTCGACGGCGTTCTCCGGGAAGAATGCCTTGAATTCGGAGTAAAGCTGCGCCGCGAGCGTCTTGTTGTGCGAGACGACCAGCGCGGGCCGGTCGAGCTGCGCGATGAGGTTCGCCATCGTGAAGGTCTTGCCGGAGCCCGTCACGCCCAGCAGGGTCTGGCCGCGGTTGCCCGCCCGGAAGGAGCGCGCGAGCTGATCGATCGCCTGGGGCTGGTCGCCCGTCGGCTGGTAGTCCGAATGCAGTTTGAACAGGGGCATGGATTTAGCCGAAATGGAGTAATTTAGGAAAATCGGTTGCGGATCGGATAAGGAATTTGCATTCAACCCCACCCCGGCCGGAAGCCAATTGCTAATCGGCGCCCGACCGCCCAACCTGCGACCAAACAAACCCGGACTCCGGCCCCCTCCCCATGGCTCTTACCCACTCCATCTACCACTCGCCTGTGTTTCAGCAGGCGTGCAACCAGTTCGACATCGCCGCTGACATCATCGGCATGGATGCCGGCGTGCGCGAGCGCACCAAGCAGCCGCGCCGTTGCCTCATCGTCACCCTGCCCGTCCGCATGGACAGCGGCAAGGTGGAGACCTTCGAGGGCTACCGGGTACAGCACAATCTCTCCACCGGCCCGGCCAAGGGCGGCATCCGCTTCCACCACGACGTGACCCTCGGTGAGGTCGCCGCCCTCGCCATGTGGATGAGCTGGAAATGCTCGCTGGTCGGCCTGCCCTACGGCGGCGCCAAGGGCGGCGTTGTCGTCAACGCCCGCGACATGTCCCTGACCGAGCTTGAGCGCCTCTCGCGCCGTTACATGCAGGAGATC